>JAGRAT010000150.1 GCA_020434495.1 Bdellovibrionales bacterium
AGTTCCTGGGAGACAACCGCCTCCAAGAGCCGAAGATGCCGCGAACGCCGAAGGGCTGCTGATCGCAACAGCGAAAGCTAACGTAATGAAAAAACTTCTTCTCATGCCAATGCTCCTTAAAAAATTCAAACCCTTCCACCAGTTATCAAATGAGCGGTGGAAACAGGGGAATATAGCAGCACTATTCCTGCTGAATTGCAACGGCATTGATGGATTTGCCGCCACTTGCAGGATATCTAAAGGGGAAGATTGTTAGCACTTAAGGGATGCTCGTAGGTTCACCTAAGCGGAGCGTCTTACTGACAGAGATCAATTGTTAAAGTAGCCGTTGAAGTACTGTCTTGTCGGGCTAAGCTTTGCGCAAATTGAGTACCCTTCCGAATTATTTCGGAATTCGAATGTTCCCCGTCCCCCTCGAAGGATGGATCGGTCAAGAGGGATTCTCCAGAGAAGCCCACCTCCGCCGTTGTAATATACGAAGTCGGCGATACGAACTCGACGACTCTTTCCGCGCTTCTTTGAACCGCGCCATTTAGATAGACGAACCTCACCTTCGGGACCGCTGAATCCGTATCCACCCACTGGACCAGCCAGTAATAGTGGCTGTTGGTATTTCCCCTCTCCAAGAGGTTTTATCGAGGCTCTTCGGTTACCGTTAAATTTTCGAAAATCGCCGGTCACAGTGATCTCAGCGCCACTGTCAAAGTATGACTGATCAACTTTATTGAGTGAGAGCTTTACGATGGCGATGTGGTCAAACTTGCTACAGGCGTCTCGTTCGATAAAAGTTTGAAACTGCAATGTGTTTCCGGAACTCGTTGGTAATCCGTTGCCAGGGGAGAGGGAGCTAATGTCGCAGGAGGTCAGCGGTATAGGGGCAACAACTTCGCATAATTGCTGCCTTGTATACGGAAATCCTAGCGCGATGAGATTTGAAAGGATCTCTTGAATTTCAGACTCTGTCATGCAGCCACAGCTTGGGTCTCCGGTTCCTGAAGAAGAAGATGTTCCGCCCTGTCCACTGAGGGAGGATCCCGAGCTTCCACCCACGGTGATGCTTTTTACCGCGCTTTGGCTAACTCCATAAATTTTGGAAGGCAGAGTTTTTCGAACCACAGCTTCTGGAGCAGGACTCCCTTTTGATTCCATTGCCGAACGAACTGAAACGACTGTCCCAGGAGGTGCATCGACTCTGAGATCTAATGTTTGCTGTTCCTTGTTGCTGTTTTGCAAGTAGATAAGAACCTCAGTTGGAGTTTCTGGCGAGAGATTGAAGGAGAAGGGTTTTCCTTGGGGATTCCCCTTAAGCACCAATGGCTCTGCAGATACCTGCGAAACAATCCCGAGTAAAAGAACGGTGAGAATTGACCTAGCGAAATAACTCATGCTCCTCCTGAGCGAATGTAAAAACCGGCGCACTCTACGCACCAACATCTCTTCCGGCCTCGACCCTCCTGGTGACGGCACGGAAAAATTCTTTACGAGTTCAAATGGGTTATGCGCTGTTTTAGGAGGTTGGTGATGTTTTTGAGCGCCGAGGTTGCTCGGTGAAATGAAGTTCGGTGCCGGGCTTTAACGCTTGGTCCCTTATAAATTTTAGTAATCATGGGGAGTTATAAAGATTTTGCTCGTGTGGGGAGTCGGTGTGAGAGCTAGGAAGTTGCTCTCGGTCAGGTCCGAATCTTCGCTCAGATGAATCTAACGGCTTAGGAAAGAAGTCTTAAAAGCAGTGATGCCGAACCGTGTTTGGAATGGCCCTTGCATAATCTTCTGTCATCACTCTTACTATAAAGAAATCATGAATTTTTTGCGGTTTTGCGATGCTTTTTAGGAATTTGAATTGCTCCTTCCTTGGACTTTTGGGCGTTATCTCCTTTCTCGCTTTTTCCTCTGTGAACGGGGCAGGAGCGGATCCGCTCGCCTTACTGAGAATCAACAATAATCAATCGCTTGAATGGCAATTACTTGACCCGGCATCGGGAGAGACCACCTCGGTGTCTGATGCTTTTGGGAAGGTAGGAAATCATATCATCTTTGGCCAGTTGACCTCGACTAGCGGAGGGCCACAGTTGGGTACTCTTGCCGATGACGGAGGTAATGGAGTTACTTGGAGTACGATTTCAAGGCAGGGGGAGGTGATTAATCAATTTACCTTCGGTAGTTCTTCGGACACCTTTTTTGTTGGTGCTGATTTTGATGGGAACGGGTTGGTCGACCCAGCGCTTGTTAGAACGGAAGGGGGCCGACTCGAGTGGGAAGCCCGACTTGATGGATTTGTTTCCCCGCCAGGAACTACGACGATGACTTCTTATGGAAGAAAGCGGGAGCGTAGTAAATTCTTCTATGCGAACCTCTTTGGCGCCAATGATTGGATTGGGGTGGTCCGGAAGCAACGAAAAAATGGGAAGACCTACCGAGTTTTGTTTTTGAAAGATCTCGTGCATGGGGATGCGAGAAGGGTGCGAATTCGGGGAAAACTCCCTGCGGGGGTGAGAAATCGACCACTGCCAGTGGCATCGTCGAATGGTCGGGACAATCTTGTCTTTACTAAGCAGCTCTCGAATGGAGGCACTCGGTTAACTTTTGTTGCTACAAATGGGCGTGTACTTTCCACCAGTGACATTTCTGGGAATGGAACGGTTGTAGTGGGGGATTTCGAGGAGAGCACCGCCGGAGAAGAAGTCGGAGTCCAGGACGGTGAGACCTTTACCATCGTAAATCCTATGGTGAATACCCGGGCCACCTTGACCATTCCAGATGGTATCCTTGTTGATTCGATCAATATCAATTCATTTGAAAGTGATGATTCTGGATCTGGTAGTGGGTCTGGTAGTGGAGGTGGAGGGGGGAGTAGCGGCACATACCAGTGTGGCGGCACTCCTGGAGTCTGTGGTTGTAATTTCCTAGATGAAACGGATGGAAGTAAGACCGGATTCATTTACAAGCGCGTTTCCGACACTTTTGGAGGAATAGTCGTGGTTCTTCCTAATCCTTGTGGGCGTCATACGCGGGCAGTTGTTACCCTTGATTCCAGTTGCCGCGAGATTCATACCCTAAATGACAATGGCTATGCGAACCCCGACGCCACTGGGGACAGGCATCATTTTAAAGAGTACGATGGAACTTATACAGGGCAGTGGTACAAGCAGAACTATGGCTCAATTATCCTCAAGCTCGAAGGGACAGACGCCTGCTACCGAATAGATAACCCAGCGACAAGTCGGATAGATTAGAGGATTCAGCAGGTCCTTTGACAGGGATCCCGGTCTCATGCATTCTTTTCCCGATTGCTTGTAAGCTTTCCGCCAAACAGTGCCCTGCGTCTTCTTCTTTCTCGGCGCAGAGATTATCTGTGGTGGTCGAAGTATTTTCGGGGCAGAGTTTTCGGGGCAGGGCAGTTTTCCATGTATTCGGCGACAGACACCAATGATTCCTCCTTCAATGATGGAGAGGATGCCCCAGATATTCATAGCTCTTCCGATATGTATGCCCGCCGATTTTCCGGCCCGGTTGGTGAGTGGATGCTCGATATCCAGCTCCAATGCATTTTGAAGGGACTTTCGGAGAAGAATATCACTTCAATACTTGATGTTGGTGGTGGTCATGCTCAGGTTACCCCGGCGCTTGTTGAGGCTGGCTTCGATGTGACCGTGCTTGGGAGCACCGAGGGGTGCGCTAACCGTTTGAGTCATGTGCTTTCGGATGGTCGATGTGAATTTCGAGTCGGGTCACTAAGGAAGTTCCCCTTTGAGGATAAGAGTTTTGATGCTGTTGTCTGCATGCGCCAACTCTCTCATGTTAAGGACTGGAAAGAGTTTGTTGGAGAGCTCTCACGCGTAGCGAAGGTGGCAGTTATTGTCGATTATCCACCAAAGCTAAGTTTTAATTTTGTTGCGGATCATCTTTTTTTCGCAAAGCGCCACTTTGAGTCGAACACTACCCGACCATTTATGATTTTTCAGGATAGAGAGGTGGCTGACGCCTTTCGTGGAAATGGGTTTGAGCCGATTCGTTTGGAAAGGGAGTTTTTCCTCCCGATGGTGTTTCACAGGATGTGTAAATCAAAGACGATAAGCGCCGCGCTGGAGGCTGGGTTTCGGCTTGGCGGGATGACCCGGTATTTTGGCTCCCCAGTCATTCTTACTCTGGTTTCTTGTCTTTAGACTGAGGCTCCTTCGCTTTAGCTTGAGGCCCCTTTGATTTCGTAAAACGACTATCTTCCTTCTCGCCGAAAAGTACTGTGGGGAAAACTACAGGGGGCTTGGTCTAGGACCTACGCGCTCTCGTAGACCTTGTTTAGCTAGTGTTTTTGAGTTGCTCGGTAGCTGAGAATTCGAGCAATGAAAAAGGACCATAAGAAAAAAATGCAAAAAAAAAGGGAAGGCGGTAGTTCTACCAGCCCTCCCTTTATAGGACTTCCCCTGATCCTGGGGAAGAATCGCTCAAAAAGAGCGATTGTAATTTTCCCTTAACACTGATTTTCCATTAACACTGCGAGCTGTTGTAGCAAGTTCCAGCGTTAGGAATTCGAAGGCAAGAGCCACCATTAAGCTCCAGGTAAACTTCAGGGCTACCGGTGCTCTGTTGGGCTTTTCTTGCTAAGTCTTTTCCGTCAAATGATGCTGAAAGAGCACATCCCCAACCAACATAGTTCCGGGATTTCCACTCGGATCCTGCTGGGTAGTATGCTCCCATCGAGGTGAGTTTGTTCCCTTTGCCGTCGTAGACTTCAGCACACCCAGGAACGGATGGCCCGCCGTGTTTAACGATCACCCCAGCTGTGAAACGCCTCTTGTCGGAGAAGTGGCTTGAGCCGGTCCATTTCCAAATTACAGACCCACCGACTTGAACGATGCTTCTGCACACATTGTTGAGGCCCGCTCCTCCGCCAGATGAGCCTTGCTGTTCTTTGAAGTGATCGGTTTCGTTAAAACGGAACGCGAACTCTTCACCGGAATCGGTCTTTTTAGCGTAGAGGACATCGCCAATCGCCTCATCTCCAGAATCTTGGCATCCGAAAAAGCGGTATTTATCACCAAGCTTCTCTCCTTTTCGGTTCTGCTTCGATGTCGGGCGGATTCGATTCCCCTTCTTATTTACGATCCAGGTGGAGATTCCAATTTCAGGAACCATGGTACAGTTCCTTACCCGAATAGCTCGCTTCTTTAGCTTAGTGTAGCTGACTCCACTGTCCTGTGCTGCTGCAGGAGCTGCAAAAGCTGCTAATAGAATGGTTAAAACGATCCCACAGATTGTTAGGACGCGAAACGAACGGCCGTTGCTGTTACAAAGAGTTTTTAACCTCATCTGCAAACTTCTCCTCATCACGTTTATAGACATATGTTGTAATCATGAGCTCTTGCTCATTCAGCCACACCGAATGACGGTTGGCCGTATTCAATTGGTCGCTCGGCTTTGAAGGTTGAGCCCCCCTATTGTAAACTCCTCGGCCGTGATTCTCTGGCCGTGATCGGCCGTGAGTCTCTGGCCGTGATCGGCCGTGAGTCTCTGACCGTGATCTGGAGTTTTCAGGAACGACTTTACTCTTCAACTTCTTACAGCTCCCGCACCAATTCGAAGGTAGCATTGGGTCAAAGTACCGACAAGAGAGAGTCGGAATGTTCATCTCTTTTCTGCAAGGTGCACCTCCTTTTTATGATGCCAGATGCGCTGTTCGCGCGCTTAGCGCAACGATTTTTTTGAATGGTGATTCTATATTTTCGCCAAAAGGGTTGCGCTTTTTGTGGTTCTCAGTCCGGTTTCTCAATAGTCCCAATGAAGAGCTGCCCAGGTGGACTTCGGGTCGCCTGTGGTGATAATTATTTCACCCATGAAAGGACCAATTCCACGAATATCCCTGCTCGGCAATAACTCAGGAAGAAACCTGGGGGATGCCGCTATATTGGCGAGTATACTTGATATTCTCAGTGACGAGATTCCCGAGGCCGAATTTTATGTTCCGAGCACCCACCCTCATTTTATCACTTCCAACTACGGCGATAAGTACAATGTGAAAGCGGTGAACGTTATGCCCTGGACCGGGAGTTTGCGACTGCTGGGAATACCGACTTTTTACTATCTCATGCGGAGCGACATAGCCCTCATCTGTGATGGGATTATTTTTGGTAAAAAGCTTTTTAATCCCGCCTTCAACTTCCTCATCACACTTATCTTTGTTGTTCCGTGGGCGAGACTGTGCGGCACCAAGATGGTCTGCTACAGCTGTGGTATCGGGCCGTTTCCTTCGAAGATAAGTGAAATCTTTGCTCGTTGGGTTATGAACGGTTCGGATCTGGTGATCCTCAGAGAAAATGACAGTTTAGCGCTCGCTCGAAAAATTGGGGTGACGGTCCCAATTGAAGTGACGGGCGACGCCGCATTTCTCAATAAGGTGAGCCCGGAAGCGAAAGCTGACGAAATGTTAAAAGAGCTCTCCATTCCCTCTAATAAGCCTTTGCTTGGAGTCAACATTACCAAGTACTTCGATAGCTGGCTTGAAGCGGATGAGCGTCTCTCCTCCAGGGAGCAATTTTTGGACGAACTCGCCAAAGGTATTAACGAAGCTGTGCTTGCTTTGAAGGAGCAGAGTGGGGAAGAGATCGTCCCCGTCGTGTTTTCCACTCAGCCGATGGATGAGCCAACATGCCACGCACTTGCAAATAAAATAGGTGCGAAAGTCGTCGATAACAGTCGATACCTGAGCCACGACATTCAAGCGATGATGCGGAGGTGTGGGCTTTTTATCGGAATGCGGTTCCACTCGGTCGTGCTCGCTGCAGCCGTTGAAACGCCGCTTATCGCGTTGATTTATGCCCCCAAAGTTCGTGGATTTATGAGGCAGGTCGATTGCGAAGAATATGCGATTGAGCTCGCGGCGTTGGATGCCAATCTTCTGCGAGATAAGATCGTGAGCGGCTGGAATAATCGAGAATCGCTACGATTGAAACAGAAGGAGATTGTTGATCAGCTAAAGTCCGGTGCTCGAAATGCCGCACGTACTGTAAAGAAACGTTATTTCTCAGAAGCAGTTTCTTCTCCAACTGAGAGACCGCGATTTTCTGAAGAGAGTCCTACACCATGAGCCAAGCGGAGGGAGATGCGAGAGAGTCTCTCTCTGTTGGGGAGGTGAGGGAGGCGGGGAGGGGACGAGTATACTTACTCGTGTATGATTCTAAAGATTACACCGGGCTTGCCTCTTCACTGTTTGATGAACTCTCAAAATCTAATCGTTGTCTATTGTTTCGTAGCTCGTTTATTTCTGACGAAAGTTGGGAAGGGGATGTAGTTCAATTTTTGCGGGTCATTGAGGAAAATGCATTGCGGCATTTTTCGATAATCGCCTTTGGTGGTGCTAGCACCTTAGCCCAGTATGTCGCTTTGAAGAATTCGAAGAACGTGCGAAGTCTTGTGCTCGTTGATGGATCTTGTCGTCCTCATCCGAGTTGGATGCAGAGACTGATTGATCGAGCTGAGCGCCGCCTTCCGCTCGGGCTTCCGCTACGGAGGAATCACCCTGGATTTGATGGTATGCCGTATCTGCACCGTGTCCGGTGTCCGGTATTGCTCGTTGTCAGTTCACTCGCATCTCCCTATCAAAGTGAACAGGCGGAGTATATGAGAAGAAATCTTGCTACTGCCTGGCTGTATCGTCTGGAAGGGAGTTTACGGGCGGAGTCTCTTGTCGAAGCTTTGGAGGTATTTCAAACCTTGCCGGTTAAATGCCCGCAAAAGAATGTTACGAAGCAACGGCTAGCAGAGAACTTGAAGGCGGGGAATGTCTAGCTTCGCTTGTGCCTCGGTTTCTGTGAAACCCTGAGGGCAGGTTGCAAACCCGAACTGGAGCTCGTAAAGTCTAACCACTTAATCCTGTTTATTTTTTTCCATCGGAAGGTGAATTCGTTG
>JAGRAT010000151.1 GCA_020434495.1 Bdellovibrionales bacterium
TTTAAGTTTCGAAAGACCGGCCAAGACTTGCCAAGCCCCCTAGCCTGCTAAGTTGAACCCGAAAGCCATCACAGACAAATAACCCTCGGGGCGACCCGCGTGTTACGGCAGGTCTAGTTTTGATTAGGCAGCTGCTAGAGCTACTTCGTCAATGTTTGCATTTATAGCATTGCCGCTTTTTAACGAGGCCAACGGCAACCTCGACGTGCTTACATTCACTTCAACGAATCCCGTCGAAACCAGTACACCCCCGTAACTTTTGAGCTCAGGGTTATACTCGTTGAACTGGACTCTCTTCAATACACTCCCGACGGGTTCGTTGAAGCTCTTTTGAATTCTCAATTCAAAAGACCCCCGGAGGGAAAACAACATAAAAGCCAGAAACACTACAGAAGCGATCAGCTTCTGACCGCCTTTTCCAAAACCTCTGGCTTTTATCAACGAATCCCGTCGAAACACTTCGAGCCTCGCTCGAACAACAATACTACACCCCCGTAACTTTTGAGCTCAGGGTTATACTCGTTGAACTGGACTCTTTCCTTAACCATTGTAACCACGATTGTTTCTATTTGCGAGCTTTCCGCCAAATTACCTGGAAGTTATCTTACATTGATTCCTACTCCGATATAATAAAGACTTATAAAGAGCAGATGGAGGAACACATGGCCGAGGAACAGACACTGTACGATGCCCTTGGGGGAAAGACGGCAATCGAGAAGTTGATAACCACCTTCTACGAGAAAGTGGTTGACGATGAGCGGATCGGAAAGTTTTTCCAGGGGAAGGATGTTCAGAAGATCAGAGCCATGCAGATTGAATTCTTTGGAGCCGCACTTGATGGCCCGATAAAATACACCGGACTTGAAATTGCTAGGGTTCACTCAGGGCTTGGGATATCCCGGAATGACTTTAATCGGTACGTCCAGATCCTTCTTCAAACCCTAGACGAGCTTGGAGTAAGTAGCGAGCATTCCACTTCAGTCATTGACCGTATTAATCTTTACGTTGACGACGTGGTCGGCAAAGGCGGAATTGACGGGTAAGGGGTAGATTCCATAGGGGAATCTTGCTGCTCTCATTCATGCCAGAAGGGATTCCCTCACCGTTCGAGCAGGCGGTTCTAGGAACATTTCGTATCTCAAAAATTCATTAGGCAAATCTACCACCGACCTTCCCATAACATCTGTTAGCAATTTGAACGGTCTTATCCGGTGGGGGTTAGAGGAATCTACCAATTCTGGCTCCCTTCTGAAGTAGACGAACTGTTCGTTAAGAACAGAGGTTGGGTAGTAACTATTAGGGCTGAGCCACCATGAAAGCATCGAGCAAGAAAACAAAGAAATTTCTCCTCTCACTCCTCTTCACAGCATTGGTTCTACCAATCGCTGCAATGGCGGAGTCTTACTCTCTAATCGTGCCGCAATTTCCTCCAGCTGGAGCAAACTGCATAAGCTCCGGATACAACGGACTTGCTGGCGTGATCGAGTCAATGAAGATCATCTATGACGCTGCAAAGCAGAAGCTCACCTTTGAAGTAGAGTCTTCAACTTGCCAAGCAACTGGTCTAAATCAAGATGGATTCCTGCTTGTCATCAGTTCAGGCCCAGATCCAAAGCAAAATGCGGGTCAATACGGCATCATCTACTTCGATGGACAGTACGTAACGATCTACGCTTACAACGGAATCAACGGTCCTTTCAGTTGGGCAAACGGAAGTCCTGGGCCAACAATAGACCCATCCTTTCCTCTCGAAGCTGCCGCTGACAGAATTCTTTCAAATCACCCTGCCAGCAACGATCCACAGTTTGTTCACGAGTCAGTCGCGGAAACCCTTCCAAACGGAAACCGACATTTCAAACTCGTACTGGACACAACAATGGCGAACGTCGGCTTCTTACCACAGTTCCCAGATCTGATTGAAGCGTGGGAAGGAATTGCTTTTGGAGAGTATTCTGTTGATATGACCGCTCCAAAGCTTGGAATCTGGTACCATCCATTTGCTCAGCTCGTTACTCAGTACTGCACTAGCGTTGCTCCTGCACTAACGACTGCCGGAGGCGGTGCGACTGGTCCATGCTCTCGTATTAACCAAAATCCGAACTCAACTACTTTTGGAAAGAGCTCTGACGGATACCTAAAACAGTGGTCTTTTGGAGTCCAAGGTTGGGTTGATGTTGCAAATGTACCGGTCAACAAATCCCCAAGCTGTAACGTCATCGCGAAGAATGCTCACTATAATCAGAAACGCGGCTGTTACCAGCTCCGTGTTGGAGAAAGCATTAACGGCGAGTTCAATTTTAGCGATCCAGAGAACGGTGAGTTCACGGTAGATTACACTTCAACGCTACCAGATAGCGCACTTTCTCCGCTAAGTCCTGCCCATTTTAACGGGACAGGGAAAGTAACTTTTAACTGGACTGCGGATCTCGCGAATCAAGGAACTACTCAGTCTATCATGATGACTGCTACTGACGGTCATCAAGCTTCAGAGATGTGTCAGACAGAAATCTGTGTGAAGCCGAACACTCCTCCAACTTGTGACATTCAGTTCGCTACTGAAACTCCAAATGTTTGCGAGGGAACTGAAACCCGCGTTGAGTTCACTGGAGCTGGCTCTTCGGACCCAGACGGTGACACCTTAAACTATGTCTTCACAACCTCTTGTGATGGTGGAGCCTCAATTAGCCTTGGCGCTCAAGGTATTACTGGTGACTTGGTTCTTACAGCTCCTGGAACCGGGCAAGGCGTTAGTGGTTGCGAAGTCACGCTAACTGTTTCAGATGTGTTCGGCCAAACGAGCACCTGTTCACTACCGATAGAGGTTGAACCTTGCGATCTCGACTGTGCCGGAACGATCAACGGAACAGCAGTTATTGACCAGTGCGGAATCTGTGATGGCGACGGAACAAGCTGTCTTGATTGTGCTGGAACACCAAACGGAACGGCTCAAGTTGATGCATGCGGTATCTGCGGTGGTGACGGTTCGAGCTGTCTTGATTGTGCTGGAACACCAAACGGAACAGCCGAAGTTGATCAGTGTAACGTTTGTAACGGAGATGGCCTCTCTTGCCTTGACTGTGAGTCAGTTGAGATTAGTCAGTTCCAGTTTGTTGCAGATGCTTCTTTAAAGAGTGCTGAGAGAACTGCACGACGACAACTGCTTGAAGTTGCCCGTCGCGCTGAGAAGAAGTCTGGAACGCTGACAAAGGCTTTCCAAAAGAGAGTAAGAGCTCTTGCTCTTGAGCTCATCAAGAATCAAGAAGAAGGATGGTTCGCTATCTGGATTCCTGACAGCAATGTCACAAGCTGTGAGAACGCAGGACTTGCTGCAAACGTGTGTGTGACAGTGAGCAACCTCGATCCTCTGAATACGTACTTTGATAGAGCTGCTAAGCTTCGAGAGCTTATCAATCTGTCAGCGAGAATCGCGAAGAAATCGCTCATTCGCTACCAGACGACGGTAAAAGGAAAGAGCCTTCAAGAAGCGAAGCGTATTGCTACCAAGCAAACAAAGCGGCCAAAGACACGAGCTCTACGGTTCCTTGATGCTGGTGAAGCAAACGCGAAGCAGGTTCCTACCGAGAATCTCGACTGTTCACAGAACTAGGATCACGCACTATTTGTGCCTAACCTTCAAAGCCCGCTCGGCCTCTCGTTTGGCCTCGCGGGCTTTGGTCGTTTCCCGCTTGTCCCCAATGTCTTTTCCCTTTGCTAACGCAATCTCGAGCTTAGCTCGACCGCGTTTCAGGTAAAGCTTTACCGGTACTATCGTATATCCTTTGGCTTCTACTCGTCCGGTAAGCTTCTCAATTTCGCGTTTATGCATGAGGAGTTTTCTTCGGCGGGTCGGCTCCTCTTTCGTTTGGGTGTCAAACTTGTAGGGCTTGATGTGGGCGTTAATGAGAAATAGTTCGCCCTTATGGGGCACAATATAGCTTTCACCAAGGCTAACGCCTCCGTCACGGATGGACTTAATCTCTCCGCCTGTAAGCACTATTCCAGCTTCAAAGAACTCTTCGAGATGATAGTTGAAGCGTGCTTTTCTATTGTCCGCTACTACCTTAAAGCCAGCAGCAGTTCCTGATCCATTCATGCGTTCTGATTGCAGAGATATTTACACCCGGTAAACCATTGGTGGCTCTTCCGGCCCCGGGACTTCATCCCGTATGTCCTTAATCTCGTTGTTCTCATCAACAAATACAAGCTTTGGCTTATGAGTACGGAGTTCTTCGCCCGAAAGGTAGGTAAATGAAGCGATTATAACGAGATCCCCAGGGCGCACCAAATGAGCAGCAGCACCGTTCACGCAGATATCCCTAGACGCCTTTGCTCCGGTGATGGCATAGGTCTCGAATCTCGTTCCTTGAGTAACGTTCCAAACATTCACCGCTTCGTACTCGTGGATACTTGTCGCCTCCAACAGCTCCGGTGGAATGGTAATACTGCCTTCATAATGGAGATCGGCATGTGTAACGGTAGCTCTATGAATCTTCGCTTGAAGTACTTTTCGAAACATGACGTCCTCCTATGACTTCCGTGCCAAACGAATTGATACATCTGGTCCTTCATAAACAGCATGGTCTCGAGAAGGAAATTCTCCAGAGCGAACTTCAGAAGCGTACTCACGGACAGCGGTCATAACCTCCTCGCCCATTTCACGATACCGTTTCACAAACTTTGGAGAGAAGTCTGGTTGAAGTCCTAATAAATCGTGCGTAACGAGGATTTGTCCATCGCAGTCATTTCCAGCACCGATTCCAATGGTCGGGATGGAGAGTGCGGACGTAATTCGAGCAGCAAGCTCGGCCGGTATTCCTTCAAGTACCACGGCAAAGGCTCCAGCATCCTCCACGGCAAGTGCATCTTCAAAGACCTCATCCGCAGATGTTTGTGCCCGGCGAGTAGTACTTCGACCTTGGATCTTATGTCCCCCCATTCGGTTGTATGACTGAGGAGTAAGTCCGACATGTCCCATTACCGGAATATCGACAGCAACAAGTCGAGCAATAGTTTCATGCATCGAACGCCCACCCTCCAGCTTCACGGCCTGTGCACCTCCGTTCTTAAGCAAGGTGCCAGCGTTCTGGAGAGCTTGCTCGGGAGAAACCTGAAACGACATAAATGGCATGTCCGCTACAACAAGAGCATGGGCAACCCCACGAACTACACAACGGGTGTGGTAACAGACCTCTTCAAGAGTTACCGGAATAGTATTCTTATGCCCTTGGACGACTGACCCGAGGGAGTCACCGACTAAGATGACATCAACCTCTCCAGTGCTATCGAGAAGCTGGGCAAAGGTAAAATCATACGCAGTTAGAGCGACCAGCTTCTGGGACTTCTGTCCTTTCCTCTTCAATATTGAGGGAACTGTTCTTACGGGAGAATTCGAGGAACGAGAATCCCCTTTAGGGGATTTCTTCTTGTCAGCCATAAAGTCACTCCTGCTAATCAGTAAATGCAAAGGCTAAAAAACAACGGTACTTTTCAATTTCCAAGTGATTGCCGGGTCACTGCCTCAACATCACAGCTGTCAGTATAGCGAAGATGGCAAGAATCTCCAGAGATACCGAATTGTTGTTCGCTAACCCCCTGAAACTCACCATCTTTCCCGAGGAAAGAGGACCGGCCAATCAGGGCAGAGTCCTTCCGGAGCAGTATAATTTTCCTTAAAGGTCCAATTTCCGGTAAACCGTAAGGGCCATGAAAAATAGTATAATCATTAAGTTGTCCGTATCGTTGATTCTATTGCTGCTTTGCGCTTGCTCCAATGACTCAAATGAATTGGCAAGCATTTGCGGAACGCTCCGAGACGGCGAGGTGTTTCTGGATATCGATGAGGACTCTGGAACGTTGGTCGATATCACCTCTGTCACAGACGGAAACCTGCTAACGATTCGGGATGCCGAAGAGGGCACCGTTCTTCTCATTCTGCTAAATGGTGTAGCGGAACAAACTGAACGTCGGAAGGCAGCAGCGATAGAGTCCTTTGTGCTATCTCGCCCAACTGGAGCTCGGTTTTTTCGCTCTGAGCGGCTTTGCACTACGAGCGTTGGCCTTCTCTCTGAAATTATACCAGGGCAGATTTTCTTAAATGATGGGACAAGTCTAAACGAAGAGCTGCTTATTCGTGGGCTCACAACCTATTCACAACAGGACCTCTGCCAGTCAAACCTTATCAGGAACTGCTATCAAGGACTCTCTATTCAGGCCCAGTAGTTCTCAGGGCCCAGTAGATTTCGGCCCAGTGACCCTTTAAATCTGCTGTGGGACTGAGCTTTCGAAGTAGACCAGCCGAATATTACGAGTGAATCAAGTAGCTTAAGAAGGCCAGGACGACCGAATATTCTCCTTTTGCTCCCCTGCTCACTTGCCGAATACACAAACATGGAAAAATACGACTACGATCTCTTGGTTATCGGAAGCGGCCCCGGCGGGCAAAAAGCAGCCATCCAAGCTGCAAAACTCGGAAAACGCACGGCCGTCATTGATTACAACCCGTATGTTGGTGGAGTGTGCCTGCACGACGGCACCATACCGAGCAAATCGTTTCGTGAAGCCATTCTTCACCTGAGCGGTTATCGCGAACGGACTCACTACGGTCGGGCATACCGAGTAAAAAACAATGTCGAGATGGAAGACCTTACCGTCCGTTGCTCTTGGATCACTGGCGATATTGAACAGACTGTTCGCTCTCAGTTGATACGAAATAGTGTTGATATCGTAGAGGGAATTGGCTCGTTTATCGGCGAACACGAAATTCGAGTTAAGCGTGGACCAAAAGAAGAGATTCTGTCTGCAGAAAACATTGTCATAGCAACGGGAACGAGACCACGTCGCCCGGAGGGGTTTGAATTTGATGGGAACGTTATCCTTGATAGCGACGGCATTCTCCATATGAAAGAGCTACCGAACAACGTTTGTATCGTTGGGGGAGGAGTGATCGGTTGCGAATACGGCTCAATGTTTTCTGCCCTTGGTATTAAGGTAACTATCGTTGAAGCACGGGATAGTTTACTGAGCTTTGTTGATAAAGAGCTCGTCGACAACCTCGTCTATACACTCCGCTCGCAGAAAGCGACCATTATCTTGAATGATAAGGTAACTCGAACTGCTATCTCTCCTGATGGTCGGGCAGTAACCTACCTCGAGAGTGGAAAGCGTATTGTATCTCAGAAACTTCTCATCTCGGCTGGTCGGGTACCAAACGTTGAGAAATTAAACCTCGAGCTGTTGAGGATTAAGAAGGATGAACGAGGAAATATCTGGGTGAATGATCACTATCAGACTTCTGTGCCGCACGTATACGCGGTAGGAGACGTTATCGGGGCTCCTGCACTCGCTTCAACCTCCTTGGAACAGGGGCGACGAGCTGCCTGTCACGCCTTTGGCCTCGATGATCCACCAATCCCTGAGGTGCTCCCATATGGAATCTTCACCGTCCCAGAAATTGGGATGGTTGGAAAAACCGAGCAAGACCTTAGTAGCGCAAAAGTACCGTATGAAATTGGGATAGCGCGATACAGCGAAGTTGAAAAGGGAAAGATCGTTGGCGATACTACTGGAGTGCTAAAACTCCTCTTTCATCGAACAACACGAAAAGTGCTTGGTGTCCACATGATTGGGCACGATGCCACAGAACATATTCATGTCGGGCAGCTTATCATGTCCTTTGATGGAACCATCGATCATATCGTCCACAACGTCTTTAACTATCCAAGCATCTGCCAAGCATACAAAACTGCTGCACTTGATGGTCTGAACAAGGTAATTGCAACGCAGAATCTTCCAGACGATATT
>JAGRAT010000152.1 GCA_020434495.1 Bdellovibrionales bacterium
TTTATGGCATAGCTGCCTATCCCAAAAAGCACACCCCTGAAAACATCCCCGAGCTCTACCAGATAGCTGCCAAAACTGGAGGTGTATTCGTGAATCCAGCGCTAACGGAGCCATTTGGCTTAACGTTGATTGAGGCAGCCGCAAGCGGACTTCCGGTAGTCGCCACCAATGATGGTGGACCAAGAGACATCATTGATACCTGTAAACATGGAGTACTTATAGATCCACACGATGCATCCGCCCTTGGAGAAGCTCTCGCCGATGCCATCTCCAATAGGCCACGATGGAAAAAGTGGTCTCAGAACGCGCGGACTCGCGCACTGCAGGAATATACTTGGGAAGGACATGTTACTAAATATATTTCGGAGCTCGAAGAACTGCACTTCCACAGAGAGCTCCCGCGCTCTCACTACCCGAAGGGTAATCTCACTAAGTTCAATCGCTTGCTCGTTACTCATATACGAGGAATCTTTCAGGGTGAAGATCGAGCGCGTCAGGAGCTCATCGATCTCATTCAATCAAATCGGGAGAACCTCGGAATATGTGTCAGCACGCGTCTAAACCGAGAAGAGGCACTTCAGAAAATAGACGAGATCGATGGACCGCGCCCAGACTTTCTTATCTGCTCGTCCGGAAGCGAAATATTCTCCGGACCAGAACTTGTTGTTGATAAGAGTTGGGAAAAGCAGATAGATTTTCGATGGGACAGAGAGCAGATTAAAGAGCTGGTACGTTCGCTCCCCGATCTCTCGATCGATGAAAGCGAGCAGCGCTATTTTCGGATCACCCTGAGCGCCGATGCGAACTCTACCACCATGCGTAAAGATATTCGGAAGCTTTTACGACAACACAATCTCTATGCAAACGTAGTGTATAGCTACGATCATCTCTTCGACATTTTGCCCATTAGAGCAACTACGGGACACGCCTTGCGACACGTTTCGCTCAAGTGGGGGATTCCCGCCAAGGCGATTATCGTCTGTCGTTATCAAACTGGAGATGAGAGCATGCTCCTTGGCAGCAGCCAAGGAGTGGTTTTAGGCGTTCCAGATTCGCTCACCGAGCAATTAAGAGGAAGTCCACATATTTTTTTCGCACGACAATCCGGGGCCTCCGGAGTTCTCGCGGGAATCCGCCATTTCCAGTTTTTATCTTCATTTACAGAGCATGAAACATATTTATAGACTGAGAACTCGTAAACACTTTCAATCTTTCTCCGCACTTAATTTATGGCAATTGATCCCCTACTGAAGCGTTACCACCCGATTGAAGAGTATGGAATCATCGGAGACCTTAGAACTGCTGCACTCGTTGGCCCAAACGGCTCAATCGATTTCTTATGTTTCCCACGGTTTGATTCCCCCTCTATTTTTTGTGCTCAAGCCGATGCTGACAACGGTGGAAGATTTCAGATCTTGCCAGCACTCTCCGGCGTCACCCAAAAACGCATGTATATGCCCGATTCAAATGTCCTCCTGAATCGATTTCTCGGACGAGAGGGAGTCGCCGAAATCTCGGACTTCATGTTGTGCGAGGAAGGAGATTGCCCTCAGGCTCTTATTCGACGTGCGAAAGCTGTCCACAATGACGTAACGTTTCACCTCCTTTTTCAACCTCGATTTGATTACGCTCGTGCACAACATTCCGTTGAACAGATTAGTGACTTCGAACTGATTGTCACTTCGAAAGGCGCGGATCGAACACGGCTACGCTTTGCCACGAATGTTCCGCTTACCGTTCGGGAAGACGGCGATATAATTTCGGAATTCACTTTGCGCGCAGGGGAGAAGGCTCTCTTCCTCCTGCTGGACGCAGAAGCTCCTGCCCCGTCGCGGGAATCTTTTGACGACTTTTGCATTGATGCATTTAAGAGAACAGACACATTTTGGCATAGATGGATAGGTCGCTCCCAGTATAAAGGTCGCTGGAGAGAACGAGTTAACCGTTCAGCACTTGCTCTAAAACTCCTCACCTCCAGGGAGTTCGGCTCCATTATCGCAGCACCGTGCTTCGGTTTTCCGAATGAAATTGGCGGCGAACGCAATTGGGACTATCGATTTACCTGGGTTCGAGACGCAAGTTTTTCCACCTACGCGCTAATGCGCCTTGGGTTTACAGACTCTGCTGGTGCTTTCATGCAGTGGATGGAACAACGCATTGACGAACTGGAAGGAGAACAGACACTACAGACAATGTACACCATCGATGGCAGACCGGTCGGTGGAGAAGTTCACCTTGATCACCTGGAAGGATACATGGGGTCAAAACCTGTTCGAGTCGGCTCAACCAATCACGATCAACTACAGCTCGATATTTACGGAGAGCTTTTTGACTCCATCTACCTTTACGACAAGTACGGGGAACACATCTCATACGATCTCTGGTCGAAGCTCTCAAAACTGGTTGATTACGTTTGCAAAAATTGGCAAAAGGCAGATTCGAGCATTTGGGAGGTACGTAGCGAACCGAGAGAGTTCCTCTACTCTAGAGTTATGTGTTGGGTTGCAGTCGATAGAGCTATTCGACTTTCTGAGAAGCGCTCGTTCCCTGCTCCAATCGATTCTTGGCGGAAAGTGCGAGACGCCATCTACCAAAGCGTCTTCACTGATTTTTGGAGCAAGAAGAAAAACTCCTTCGTTCAGTTTAAAGGTGGGCAATCTCTGGATGCGTCTACTCTTATCATGCCCCTGGTTCGGTTCATTAGCCCGTCTGACAACCGCTGGCGTTCAACCCTCGACGCCATAGAGCGAGGCCTTGTGGAAGATTCTCGGGTTTACCGCTACAACGTTGGTGAAGCATTTTCAGATGAGCTCGAAGGTGGAGAAGGGACCTTCTCTATCTGCTCTTTTTGGTACATCGAGTGCGTTGCACGCTCCGGTGATATCGATAAGGCTCGCTACCTCTTCGAAAAGATTCTCGGCTACAGCAACGATCTTGGACTCTTCTCAGAACAGATCGGCTCTCGCGGAGAATTTCTTGGCAACATTCCTCAGGCCTTCACCCATCTCGCTATGATTAGCGCCTCATTTGATCTGAACCGCCGGCTGTCGGAACCGAGAGAGCTGTACTAAAGCGTTCACCAGCCTCCGACCCTTACTCAATGCCCCTCGTTATAACAGACCCTCTGAGGACAAAATGCTGTTGCTTCAGAGCTGTTAATTGCGTTCCCATTTCTCAGATAATGGAGAGCTATACATACCGCCATTGCAAAGCAGTGAAATACCCGAATTTCTTGCCGACCTCGTATAAACGCGTTTCCTCCCGTCATCTCCACCAGCTGAAGCACCGCTTCTCTAGAATGATCAAACATACCGTGCGGAACCTGCCCATCACTTCCAACGTTCATAATAGCGAGATAGGCATCAAGCACCTCTCGATCCGTAGAAAAATTTCTTAAATAAGAAAGCAGCCCCTCAGATTCCGGGAGCACTCGCAGCAAGAGGGTGAATAACTTCTCTACCTGGTACTCGGTAAGGTAGTAAACCTTTGGCGACTTCACCTTTATCCGGGCATTTCTCACCGAAGGGAAGTCACTGTAGTACAAAAGATCGGGGCGTCCAGTCTCGTGTGCAAAAAAGTGAAAAAGCGTTGCCGTTCGCTCGCCAAGCAAGCTCGCCTCAGATGTCTGCGGAGGGGTTCGGTCCAATTTAGCGAGAACCGAGTAGAGCTCGCGCTTCACCTCGTAAAACGCCTCACTGTCCTTGAATCTTACAAAAGGGTTGTTCCGCGAAGCTCCAAGCACCGTCTCTCCATATCTCCGTTCCGCATTACGGAGAAGCAAACGATAGAGCTCCGGGTACTTCATCTGTCCTTTGTAACGAACCTCAAAGTCGAGCTCGCTGGAATCCTCGTAGGTCGCTATCAGATGCTGGCTGAAGTCGATCTTTTCGATAAGTACGCCGCGACAACGCCGCTCAACCGCAAGCAGCGCTCGTTTAAGAAGAGAGTTCTTCCTTATTCCGATGGGGGTACGATTTACAAGGCCATCCTCAGCAAATCGAACCACTGCTGGACGTAAGAGCATCCCCCCTCGGAAAGTACTTGCGAGACAGTATTCTCGCTCCATTCCAGTAAGCTCCACTGTATCTTGTGACAAGAGAGCGCGTTGAGCTGATGAAAAGCGAATATCTTCCTCCACGGGCAATTGTCCGTTCATTTAGTTCCTCCTGTTCTGGTTCAAAATTTTAAGTACTTAGGCTAGGGAGCTCATCAAAAGGCAAAGGGCTTTTGGAACTCCTTCATCTTTGGGGGGCCTCCCCGCTCCTGAGCATTTCCAATCGGGTGGAATTCAGAATATCCAAGTGAAAGTGAGAGCACTTGAAGAGATGTAAGATGAAATTGTCTGTTGTTCATAAGCAGATGAACTACTTCGACTTCGCTTCTGAAGTTCTTGAGGAGAAATTTGAGAAAATTTTTTATAGCAGTTCTCAAAAGAAATTGCCGCAAAGCGGTGGGTTCTTTTGAGGGCTGCTATAGCGGGAGACCGGAGGGTCTCCCCAGCAATAAAGAGCGCTTCTCTTGAAAAAAACTGTGTCAATCCAAAGGATTGACGCTGCTTTGATTCATGAGAACTGCTATGTATCTTCCCTCTGGGAGGTCTGTCCTACGGCAGACGAGCGCTAAAAGTTTTCACCGCTTCGCGGCAATAACTTTCGAGAAGCGCTCTAGTTGGCTTTATTCAGCACCAAGCTACCCGACAGCTTTGGCTCGCCCTCAGCTTCATCGAGCCTCCTTGGCTCGCCCCCAGCTTCATCGAGACTCCCTGGCTCGCCCTCAGCCTCATAGAGCCCTTTAGGAAGGGCAAAGAGGGTCACGGCGGTCCTAGCCTCTGCATCCTCAACTGAAGCCTCTTCCACTTCCTCAGGCAGAAACTGCGCCTGGACCGCGAGAATATCCTCCGTCAGGCGGTACGGCAGGAAGATAGTGCTCGTATTCTCCCCGAACTCCTTAAGCGCCAATTCAAAGCCTTTGAGTCGTATTTCATCCTCCAATTCGAGATCTTGAGTGTTCAACACCTCAAACTTCTTCGTTAGCGCAATTATCCAGAGGCAATCAGCCTCAACAGCAGGTGAAAGACCGGGTCGAACAACTAAACTCTCACATATAAGCCGGGCATCCTCATCCCGCTCTACCTCATAGAGATACAGAACCAGTTGATGAACGAGAAAATCCGGGGCACCCTCTGGTGCGACAGAAGCAAGAGCAGCATCGAGTAGCCCAAGCTGGCCCCTCGAAAGTAGCAGCCGGGCATGGCGGGCTTTCTCTACCGGACTAGCCTGCCCGAGCGCAGCGGCCTCTTCCGAGTAGCAAGTTGCGAGTTCCTCATCTCCAAGGCGAAACGCGATTGCAGCGAGGCTTCGTAGAGAACTCACCCGAATATCTACGTACTTCGCCTCCTCTTCCTCGGTTTGATCAAGAATTTCACGATACAACTTCCTCGCAGCATCATACTCCAACTGATCAGCATACAACCGGGCAAGGGCACTCTTCACAGCAACGTTGTCAGGGTTTCGCTGCAATAAAGAACGATAAATATTCTCGGACTCAGAGAACTCCTGCTGTCGCCCCAAAGCAGTAGCAAGGTTCATAAGTATCTTCTCATTTTGCGGATTTGCAGCGAGAGCCTTTCTGAATGAGAACTCGGCATCGACGTACCGACCACGCTTTGCGGCTTGTAGCCCTTTCGCTACCTCATCTTGAAGATCGACTTCAAATCGCGAGATGAAGTTCTCCGGAAGCTTACTCTCTGATGGAAGCGCACACCCAGCAACAATCAAACAGCCAGTTGCTATGAGAAGATGGAGAGCCGTTCGCATTGTTTTCACAAGGAAAGCCTTTTAAAAATCTGCTCGGGGATAAGTTTAATAATCATGAGAATAAACCGCCAAAACCATGGCAAATATACGATATCCTTTCCTGAATGAATGGCTCGAACGATTCCATCCCCCACGGATTCAGCGGATGCGAACAACGGTCCTTTTTTTAGATGGGCTGTCATTGGAGTATCAACAAACCCCGGTCTGATATCGATGATTCGAATTGGCGTTTTTCCAAATCGGTTCCGAATTCCCTGCAGATAGAGAGAAAGCCCTCCCTTGGCAGCACCATATACATAGTTGGATTTTCGACCTCGATCACCGGCAACTGAGGTAATGACGGCGAGTGTTCCCCTACCCTGCTTCTCGAACCAGGTAGCCACCCGAGTAGCAATGAGAAGTGGTGTCAGCAAATTCACTTCATAGGCACTCGCAACTTCGTCCCAATTGTTTTGAATGGCCTCCTGATCGGGAAGGAACCCATGAGCGATAACGACGGTTTCGATATCATCTTCAAAGTTCTGTTGTTCATTGAGAAATTTCTCAACCTGGGATACGTCACCGAGATCAACTTGAAAAGTAGAAACTGCGGAGGCTCCGCGAGCGGTGAGATCTCCCTCTAAAACATCCAATTTCTCCCGACTACGCGCCACAAGAGTAAGCGCCTTCCCCTCTTCAGCAAATCTTCGAGCAACAAACTCGGCAATTCGCGATGTCGCGCCAAAGATGAGTACGCCATTCCCCATGAATATCTATCCTTTTCCATTAGTGGTTACTCGTCTCCAAAAAGATGACGACAACAGAGGATCAACAAAATCACTAAACTCTCTCCACCGCGGATAGAAGGCCTGAAAACTCTCGGGCTTCATACAGGCATCCTTTGCAGGATAGAGCGCTCCACCACTTGCAACAACGATCTCCTCCAATTCTCGAAAGAGCCTAATAGTGCTCTCTCCATCCATCGGGAAATCAAGACAAATTGTTACGCCAGGTCGGGGGAAGCTTAACATACCTGGAGACTGAAGCTCACCAAACTCCTTAATTACGGCAAGAAACGACGCTTTTCCAAAACGGACAACCCGTTCGAGGATCTGCTTAATTGGGGCTTTCTCTCCGTGAGAGGGAACAACACATTGGAACTGGAGAAACCCTCGCTTCCCATATATGCGATTCCACCCATAGACCGCATCAAGGGGATAGAAAAAAGGGCGATAGTGTTGCCGCGACATTACCCGTTTAGCGGACTGCTTATGGAAGTAAAGAGTGTTGAACATCCCCAAGGTAAATCGATTAAGCGCGAACGGAGGAAAATCAATCGGGACTTGCAACAAACTTGGCTTCGGTAGGTCATTAAGTTCATGGGGAGTCCGCGCCAAACTGTGATTCCCTCTCATGAAAAGCCCTCGCCCCAAATGTGGACGAGCGTTCACGCAATCAATCCAGGCCACGGTATACTCAAAGTTCTTATCGGAATCTCCAGCTATCTCAAAAAATTCCTCAACGCGATCAAACTTGATGGTCTCCACATCAAAGTACGGGGATTGTATCGGCTTTAACTGGAGCTTCACCGAGCGCATGAGTCCAGTCAGTCCAAGTCCAGCGATAGTTGCACTAAAGAGGTCAGATTTCGATTCGGGCCCACATCGCAAGAGGCCATCCGCGGAACGCTCCAGCTCTATCTCCAACACATGCCGCCCGAAGGTACCAGAGCGATGATGATTCTTCCCATGAATATCATTAGCAACTGCACCACCAAGGGAGACGAATTGCGTCCCAGGGCTTACTGGCAAAAACCATCCTCGCGGAACACTAAATCGAAGCAGATTCCCAAGGGTGAGCCCCGCTTCCGCTTCGAGTACTCCTGTTTCCGGATCAAAGGAGCGAATGCGGTCAAGCATTGAGGTTTCAAGAAGAACGCCTCCATCATTCAGACAGCCATCTCCATAGGTTCTCCCTTGGCCATA
>JAGRAT010000153.1 GCA_020434495.1 Bdellovibrionales bacterium
CAAGGTTGTAGTCGTAACTTGTTCCAGAGAAGAAAGTTGACATCGCCAAGCCGCCAGCAAACACAAGCGGTGCATCTGTAAGTATTCGACGGAACGATAGAACACACCACGCGAGAACAAGCCCAACCCGAACCCAAAGCGATAGCCCGGGATATACGCTTTCGAGCGAAAGCACCGTGTGGGCGTACTGGTTCGTGCCAACGTTCCTATCAGCAAAAAGTGGAAGAACTTGCTGAAAGTAGATGAAGTGGGACTCAATGGTTAAGCCAATTACAAGACCAGCTACAATGAGCCCACCGCAGATTGCATAGAATAGGGATTGGTACTCGTGCTTCCTCCCAAAAAGAAGGTGAGCAAGAAAACCACTCCCAACTACAACTGAGGGGAAGACCGGATAGAGTTTAAAGAGAATTGCTACGGCGCTTATAGCCCCCCAAGCGAAGAACCGTTTTGACACAAAACAATAGAGCGCCCCGCACCAGAGAAGTACAACAAGAGAATCGGTATTCCCCCGTTCGAGGGAAAAGAGGAATGGCATTGATCCCATAAGGAGCAACCAAAAGAGGGAGGCCGCTACGAGCAGCCCGCGAGGGCTTTTCGGCAGAAAATATCGAGAAGCACCAAAGGCAAGCCAGAGCAAGACAAAAGATCCCAGCAATGATCCCGAGAGAAGAGCTACCTGTAAGTAGTACGCAGTCTGAAAATCAAAGAATCTCGTCCAGTAAAAAGCCCAGTAGAGAAGAGGTGGATACAACATCGCCCTATTGGCAACATCGTTACAAACATCACCCTCAAGAAGGTAGGGAGCATTAGCGTGCGTGCAATGATGAAACGCGTGCAAATTTTGAAAGTCCATCCCCAAAAAACGAAAGAAAGGGATGGCGGTATAGGCAAAAAGGCAGTGAACGAGAACGCCGAAGGTCAGCAGATAAAAGATACTACGAACGATTCTTGAATTCAGCACAAACCTCTTTCGGATGCCCTCTCACCTGACAAGCTACCGATATTCCATCCAAGATGAAACATCGTGATTCATTTTTCGGATGGCGCCGAGGAACGCCTCGCATATAAGGGGCCAAGTATGGGGTGAGTCAGTGCGGCTTCAAAAATCTTTTCACGCTCGACGGGGGAGAGCTGCTCCAGCTCTTCGAAAGTTAAAATTCTCGGTGGCCCAACTCTCCTACTCCTTGGGTGATATCGCACAAAATGCGAGAGATATAGGGGATATCCCGGAACGAGCAAAGGGTTGACCCAAGCAATATCAGGAAGAGGAGCTGTTTTGAAATCGGCGATAACCTCTGAATGAAAAACGAGCTCATAGTCACGAACGACATCTCGGATAGCATCATTTCGGAAGAAAAATTCTTGGAAATGTGCCGTCCTTTCGACAATCGACCGTGCAAAGACAAGGCCTGGTGCCGTAAGGACGAGTAGCGCTACCACCATGACCTCTTTTCGAGGCAACATTCTAAAGAGCGCTTCAACACAGACGCCAATCACGACGACAAAGCCCACCCCGGGAATGAAGGCATATCGGTTCCAATCGAGGAGGAATTTTAACCCCTCATAACTTGCGCCCCCCCGATAGAATGCTTGGGCAAAAGTAAAAATCCCAATGAGCGCCAGAGCAAATCCGAGAACAGGCAAAAGACCAAAGCGGTCGCGAGCATTATTCGTGCGTAAAGCCATCAATCCGCAAAAACCAGCGAGAAAAGAGAGTGATATTCCAATGAATATTGACCAGGACGACGAGAACTCTTCGACGGAAGGAGTTTGAAAAACTCCGAGAAAGGGAAGAACTATTCCATACCAGAACGCCATTACGGAGATCTTCACCGTCTTCAAAAGATAAGCGGTAGAGTGCGTCTCAGCAGAAGTACGAGCACTATAGTCTTCATTCACTCCGGAGTATGCAAAGGCCAGGAAGAGTGCGGCAAAACAGAGAGAAGCGAGAACAACGGGCTTCCAAGCTTTACCAGAAACCAACAGCGCGCCCTCTTTGAGCAGCACGAACACAATAAACGGAACAATGGTAAAGACTCCAAATCCAAAGCTCAGCATAGAAAGCAGGAGGAAGCCGGTAGTTTCCAGATGCCCTCGCCAATCCCCTTGGTCACGGCTCCTCAGATAACTCGTCACAGCATTTACAAGTCCAATGAGGAAGAGATGCATCTTCTGGTGCTCCCATATGATTGCCTCCGGAAAGACTGCATTCCAATTGAGCAAAATTGCTACCGCAGCGATGGACCATAACGAATACGAGAGTTGATGAAGAAGCCGAACGATAGTTACAAACAGAGTGATATAGAGGATGGTGTTAACGAGAGTAAAATACCCCGCCTCATAGCCAAACATCCAGAGATTTAGGAGGTAAACAAGTTTTGATAAGGGGGTAAAATGCTCCTGGTACGGCGCAAGAACCCAAGTGAGCGCGCTCGGGCTCCGCCCCAGCTCGGTCAAATGAAGCCATTCATCAAAGTGAAGCGTCCGGGAGTCATACCATGAATGGTACAAGAATATGGTCAGCAACGATCCTGTAAAGATGATCAGGTAGCGGGCGAGTCGAGCGGACATGCTGGACTATAGGATGCGGGTTCAGGAATGACAATAAAGCTCCGACACTCAAACACCCGCTCAAGTCCCGATCTCACCAAAGCGGTGAGACCGGACGCCCATCTTTATCGCACTTCTTCCATCAATTCTCCGAGTCACTTGATAAACGAGCATTTATCTAGCATTTTCATATGGTTCTGGAGTTCAATAAATAATGAGTAATGCACAGCAAGTAACCAAAGAGGCAGCTATTTCAGGAGCTCCAGATATTGCCGATTCTCGACCCATTCTTGAGGTGAGAGACCTCTCAAAATGTTACCGTGTTTATCAGCAACCGGAAGATCGCCTCAAACAGTTCTTCTTCGGAAAGGGAAGAAAATTTTTCAAAGAATTTTGGGGGCTCCACCCAATCTCTTTCTCGGTACAAAAAGGCGAGTGCATTGGTTTTATCGGGAGGAATGGCTCAGGAAAATCGACCCTTCTCCAAATGGTCGCCGGCACTCTCACACCGACCTCAGGGACAATTCAATGCGAAGGAAGAATTGCGGCTCTATTGGAGCTTGGCGCCGGGTTCAATCCCGAGTTTTCCGGCAGAGAGAACATGTATTTCAGTGGTCGCATTATGGGACTCTCCGACACGGAGATTCGTGAACGCGAATCAGAGATAGAGAGGTTTGCAGGCATTGGATCTTTTATTGAGCAGCCAGTAAAAACATACAGTAGCGGAATGTATGTTCGGCTAGCCTTTGCCACCGCCATTCATATGAATCCAAATCTCTTCCTCGTCGACGAAGCACTCTCCGTTGGAGATGCCCCCTTTCAGGACAAGTGTCTCAAGAAAGTGCAGCAAATTCGGAAAGAGGGGGTGAGCATCCTCTTCGTCACACACAATCTTCAGTCGGTACGGCTCTTCTGTAATCGCGCTGGATGGATTCACGAGGGAAGGCTAGTCGCATTTGGCGACACAAATGAAGTAGTCAATCAGTATGAGGACTTCACGAGGGACCAGATATCGGCCGAGGGAAGCCTACTTTCTGAATTGGAGGGACCAGAAGAGCAGTCCTTACAATCCTCTCTTCTTCAAAAGCCCACCGACCACTCTGGAATTTCAAACAGGGCAGCGATTCCGGCAAAACTCGGGGAAACGCTTCTTCTCGATGCACGACTAACCCCCAATAACGTTCTGGTTTTTGGTGGTGACCTTCGCTTACGAATTCATTACGAAGTTCTGGAGCAGAACCCGGGTCTCGTCCTTGGAGTCGCAATCTTTAGAAATGACGACACCTATGTTTGCGCCTTAAACACCTTGCTCGATAAGGTGAAAATTGACAATACCACGGGCAAACACACCGTAGATATCCACTATCCCAAAAGCACTCTCCTTCCTGGCTCCTATCACTTTCTCGTAAAGCTGTTTAGCGACAACGGCACGGCCGAATGGGATAGCTTAAGTAATTGCTCTCCATTTCGAGTAGTTGGCGAATACGTCGGCGAAGGAATAGTTCTGCTGAATCACACTTGGGAACAAATTGCATGAAGAGCCTGCTAGCAAACGCCAAATTTTTTTTGACGGTTGATTTCCTATGAATGCGTACTCCCCGCTAAATGTCGTAACGAGCCTCTCCGCTAATGCCGGACTCGTATACCAACTGGTAAAGCGTGACATCGAGATGCGCTACAAGGGCTCACTGCTCGGACTGCTTTGGGTTTTCATACAACCGCTGATGATGCTCTCCGTCTACACCTTCGTGTTTAGTGTTGTATTTGAGGCCAAATGGCACACCGATGTATCAAACCGCGGAGAGTTCGCCATCATTCTCTTCGCTGGACTCATCATCTTTTCGATATTTTCTGAGTGCGTTAACCGTTCTCCCATGCTCATCACCGGCCAAGTTTCTTATGTGAAGCGGGTAGTTTTCCCTCTCGAAACGCTCTCTTGGGTAGCACTATGTTCGTGCCTATTTCACGCAGCAATGAGTTTAATCATTCTTGTCGTTGCCGCCTTGTTCTCCGGAATGACCCTCCCACTAACTTTTTTCATGTTGCCGATCATTTTACTCCCATTAGCATTCCTGACCCTCGGCATTAGCTGGTTTTTGGCATCTCTTGGAGTATATGTCCGCGACGTTCAGCACATAGTATCTGTTCTCACGACGATACTTCTTTTCCTGAGTCCTATCTTCTATCCACTATCCTCGGTACCGGAAAAATTTCATTTTATCCTTAAACTTAGCCCCCTTACCTATCTCATCGAGACTGGACGACAAGTGATGATTGAGGGTCGACTCCCTGATTGGACTGTTTTTCTTCAGTACTGTGCTGTCTGCCTACTTGTCGCTTGGCTCGGATTCTTTTGGTTTCAAAAGACAAGAAAAGGCTTCTCGGATGTGCTCTAATAGTGAGCACGCTTGTTGAGTGAATAGATTATGGAAGCACACGATACTACTAAAGAAATTGCAGAAGAAGACTCTAAAGCGGACAGCCGCCGCACAGATGGAGACGACTCTGTTAGAGACGAAAACACAGCTCTTGAACTGCATACATACCTAAAAAACTGGACTCCCGACGAGAGAAATCATGCGCTCTCCTTTGTTTACTCCCTCGTTGAAGAAAAACAACGTGTGCTCGATGTTGGATGTGGCATAGGACTTCTTGGGAAGTATCTCACCAAACAAAAATCCTGCTCCGTGGTGGGAATTGATTACGATCCAAAGAGCATAGAACTTGCAAAGCCGTTTATTTCTGACGCCTTTGTGGTTGATCTCCGAAATACAGATCTGAAAGAAGCAGTAAAAGGGGAAACCTTTGATGCGGTACTGTTCGCTGATGTCATTGAGCACTTCGCTGAGCCAAAAAAACTCTTGGAAGGAGCCTTGCAGTGCCTCAGCGCTGATGGATCGGTCATCATCTCCGTTCCAAACATTGCTCACTCGAGCGTAAGGCTGGCGCTATTTGAAGGACGGTTCGATTACACAGATGAAGGTCTCCTTGATCGAACCCATCTGCATTTTTTCACGCTAAAATCGCTTCTACAACTATTGGAGAGCGTGGGGCTAGTTGCCACCGAGATTCTCCGGGTCTATCGACACGCGCACCATACAGAAATTCCAGTTCAAGAAACTCCGATGATGACTCGCTCGCTCATCGAAACCGCCGAACAAGAACCCGAAGGATTGACCTATCAATTTGTAGTTCGAGCTGAACGAATCGAGTCTAATCGGGTCCGAAATCTCATCAATCTTCGCTACTCTGCTTTAGAGAGAGAGGTTGCAAGGTTAACGGATGAAAACAGATATCTGAAAGTCGGCTATCTCGAACCTGAGCTCAGAGAGACTTTCTATCAACAGGTAGAAGCACTCCACCAGGAACTCTCCTCCTGCAGAGAAGAGATAGCTGCCTCTCGTGAGATTGAGCGCGTTTTGCGAGAAGAAATTAAGCATGTTCCGGTTGAGGAACTTCAAGCTAAAAATGCACTACTGGAAAGAGAAATTGCCAGAGTCGAATCAAAAACACTCTACGGTATCTTAAAGAAGCTCTATCGTAAGCTCACTCGATAGTTTGATAACAGCTCGATAGAGTAAGAGAATTAAAGCGAATAAGGCACCAAGGAAATTGGGAATTCAAGACATGCAATTGGCGGAGGGACGTTTCCAAAACAGAATAGGCAACGGCGACTCCCTGTGGATTGGAACCATTATCGTTCTTTTGGTTTCTTTCTGCTTTTCCATTTACAAAGCGAGCCTTGCTAGCGTCACTCACGATGAGGCGTATTCATTTTTGTTCCTCTCCACATTACCCATCTCAGAAATTTTTAAATCTTATCAGCTCCCCAACAATCACATCCTCCATACCCTTCTCTTGAAGCTCTCAACCCTCC
Organism: Bdellovibrionales bacterium; assembly: GCA_020434495.1. Taxonomy (GTDB): domain Bacteria; phylum Bdellovibrionota_C; class UBA2361; order UBA2361; family RFPC01; genus RFPC01. Next base: position 6,431 of record JAGRAT010000153.1, read on the forward strand.
AATTCGGGGACTCTCGACTTGCTCTGCGCATACCTGCGCTGCTTGGAGCAGCCGCGTTTTTCGCCAGCTTTTTCTATCTGTGCCGCGCTATTCGCTATCCGTTCCTGTGGTCAGCTCTCATATTCACTGCCCTCGTTCCAGGCATATACGATTTCAATGCGAGCGCGCGAGGATATTCTCTTGGATGCGCCTTTTGGATGATCGGAACCTACTGCTTGGCAAGGACCCTCTTGGTCCGTACCAACTTACTCAGCACAGACTCGAACAGCTTTGGGCAGTCAAAAGCGAACGAGTACGCCAAACTTCTCAGAAGAGCTCCCTTAGTAGTAGCTGGAATTTCTTATGGACTCGCAATCGCTTGCGTTCCGACATTTATCCTTGCCTGCTTCCCGACATGCCTTGCTTACCTGCTTATCAGAACTTTCCCTTTATCTCACTCGCAATTGATCAGTACTGCCGTGGACGGTATTGCTCTTGCAGCAGCTGCCGGAGCTACCTGTCTTCTATTTTACTTTCAAATACATACTGACCCAACTTCTTTTGCCTGGGGGTATGGAAGCTTTCATGAGTTTCAGCATCACTTCTGGAAAGTCCTCTTCAAGTCCTCTCTAACAGATCCGAACAGCCATTTGTGGCTCTCTGGTCTCGTTGTCGCTCTCATCTCTTTCAACATTATTCACGCCATACTTTCGAAACAATGGGCACTACTCCATTTCTCTCTATCATTTCTATTTTCGATATTACTTCTCTTCATCCTTCCACTGTTTGGAGTGTTGTATCCATTTGAAAGAGCTGGAATTTTTTTCATTCCTCTCATCGGTCTTGAGCTCGCCCACTCAATTGGAATCGTATCTCGATATCTTCGTACGCTGACCTACCCAGTTGCTGCACTACCACTACTCTTATTTGGATATCACGTCATTGCAGTCGAAGTACCAAACACCTATTTGAATGATGATTTATCGGCTCCAATTGAAGAGGCGCTACTTCATATCCACACTGAAGTGAAGGAGAGAAAGAAGGTGGCGATTAGCATTCATCACCTTGCTGGGCCGAGTGTCGGCTATTTCTATCGGAGGCATCCTGACCTCAAACAAAAGCTCACGGATGTTTCAGCGGCCCGCTATGTCTTATCAAACGGCCTTCCGCCAGAGGCCGAGAGCCGTTTCACACAGATTCCGCTTCATACTCACTCGTTTTTAAATCTCTACAGACGAAATCGGATCAAGATTCAGTAGGGACTACTTATCCCCTTCAATAACCCCTGCCTCCAAGGTCCCTCGGGTGATGAGGCATAGCTCTTGCATTGAAGATTCGAGAGTTCCCAGTATCCGCTC
>JAGRAT010000154.1 GCA_020434495.1 Bdellovibrionales bacterium
AACTTCGGTCAAATCCTCTTCATCAATCCTCAAGGAAACAAATTCCAGGGTACGTACTCCTGGTCTGGCGGTGGTGTCGTTAATGGCCAAGTCAATGGCCAGGTCTTTAAGGGCACCTACCGAGATGGAAACGGAACTGGAACTTTCAAAATTATAATGTTTGAAGGCGATACAAAGTGGTCCGGAAGCTACAAAAGCTCAGATGGGAATGGTTCTGGAGCTTGGAGTGGAACTCTCATTTCGCGCGAACCGACGAAAATTGGACTGGGTGCTTTGCAATACCTAGAGCGTTCACCAAAAATAATGGCACTTCGGCCCATTATTTTTGAGGATCGCTCTAGTCCAGTGCCGGTTCTGTCTTGCTTCTAAAGCGTTCCGTTCACGAGGGTCCAGAATCGAGCAATTGCAGACGGCATGAATTGCAAGAGACGGAATGGGGCAAGTTTCATGGCGCTCACAAAGGTTCCCCTATCGAAGTGTTCGTTGAAGAAGTGCAACGCCTCAAGTTCCACATACCCAAAGGGAAAGATACAGGCCTCTCGAAGGGGAGGAACCGCGGGTAAGAACTGCGTAAAGAATACGCTGGTCTTGTGTCCAGCCATAAGAACTATCGTTTCGGGCCTCCCGATCTCTTCCCGCAATTGCAAGCCACTGGTATAGGGGACAGCATTATCACAGGTCGAAATCATCAATAGTGTATTCTTTGCATCAACGTGTTTGGCGAGGTATTGCGGATCGGTAACGACATTCTTCCGTAAGTATCGAAACATCTCTTCTTTCGGCCAATCGTGATCCTCTGCAACTTCATCAACAAACTTCGCAACCCTTGATTCCTTGGAATTTTCGAAGATATCGACCAAGCCAGAGCCACCCATGACGATCACGTTATACCGCAGTCGAGGATCAATTCCTGCAGAGATGGCTACGTTTATCCCTCCTCGGCTCATTCCAAAGGTTCCGAAATCTTTTTTACCATACTCCTTTTCAAAAAAGTCGAGCGCAATTCGATCTCTCACCACTCCACGTCGAAGGATCTCTTCTATTCTTAAAAAATTGGACTTGTCTTTAAAATCGTTCACCCTTGCAATGATGGCAGCGTCATAACCTTGCTCGGCAAAGTAGTGGGCAAAATAGGCGGAAAGAACCGGACGCCCTCCAAGAACTGGAAAGACAAGGATAAGATCGTCACTTGGCTTGTCTTGATAGTAGTAGTCAATCGAAAGAGTTCCAGCGCTAGATTCGATGACGATGTTTTTAATGGAGAACCTTTCCTCTCGCTTAGTCACCTCCTCTGTATAAGAGTAGTACGATTCACCTTGAGAATAGTACTCATTGAGCCGAGAAGGACGCTCAACCGGGCCTTCATACGAAGGGCTTAGACCCAACCGATAACAACCTGTCATGGACGAAAGACAGAAGAGAAGAACCCCGAGAACGCGAAGTCTCGTCAGATCCGATGGGAAGAGCGAAAATCCCAGATAGCGAAATGATTCCATACGCACTTGCGCCTTACTGAACTCTAAGGAGAAGCGTCCAACCAGCGAGTTCAAACACCGGCCCTTCCAATATAGATGAGATCGCTACCACTCTCTGTTCAACGAATCCAACAAGACAGCTACGGCGCAAGAAACTAATTTTCTGTTCTATTTCTGACTCTCAATATTTAAAAGCGGGTCTTGCTCACCAGCCTCCGCAAACCCCTTAGCTCGCAATTGACAAGCCGGACAGTCTCCACACGGAGGACGGTCTCCATTATAGCAGGTGTGGCTATAAGCCAGCTCTTCCAGACCCCCAACCTCTTTCGCAAGCGCAATCGTTTCGGCCTTAGTGAGGAACATCAGCGGAGTATGGAGCTCAAAATTCGCCTCCATTCCAAGAGAGAGCGAGCGCAGGGCAGCCTTCAAAGTGACATCACGACAATCGGGATAGCCACTGTAATCTGTTTGACACACCCCAAGAATGAGGTGGCGAATATTGTGTTGATAGGCATAGGCGGCAGCATATGACAAAAAGATGATATTCCTCCCCGGAACGAAGGTATTTGGCAATCCATCACCGCCTGGTTTGCTTTCGACAGGGAGGTCTCCGGTTAATGCATTCCCTCCAAGTTCAGCTAGACCAGAGAGAGAAAGCATAGTCAGTTCGACCCCTGCTCTTTCTGCGATCTTCCGAGCACACTCCAACTCTATTCGGTGTCGCTGACCATACTCGAAACAGAGGGCATGGACTTTCGGAAACTTAGAGAGCGCCCAATACAAACAGGTCGTTGAATCTTGCCCTCCCGAGAGAAGCACCAAAGCTCTATTGGCATCGAGAGATTTCATGATGGAACGCTTACCTGCCCCTCAGTGCAGAGTGTATCAAATCCTCCTCGGGTGTTGTATCGAGTCTCAACCTGGACTGGGCACTCAAGCGTCAGCTCCAAATGCTTTCGAATCAGGGCGGTCGCTTCTTCTTGATAAATTCCGACGTTTCGAAACGAGGTAATGTAATACTTCAAAGAGCGAAGCTCGACGCACTTTCCTCCAGTTGGATAGTAAGTAATTTTCAATTTTGCATAGTCAGGGAGTCCACTGAATGGACACACCGCAGAAAATTCTGCGGTTTCGGTTTCTATCCGTTGTTTCGGAGAATGAAACGGAAATGTTTCGAGGAGATCGTCTCGTACCGCATCGGCGCCCTGAAACGGCGGCAAAAATGAAACATCCTCTCTTGGTGCACTCTCTCCCATGTATCCTCTCACCGAAATGGTGAGAGGAATTGTAACTGATTTACCAACGTAATGGGAGAGCCGGCTCCTCGTTAGACCCTACATATTGCCGACAGATTTCGCTTGCTCGCCGGAGCTGTACTCGTAATAAAAGTTGTTGAGCTTTCTTCGAAGCATCAATCGAGAACGGTGAAGTCGCGATTTGACAGCGGGAATGGACAATCCAAGAATTTTTCCGACTTCTTTGCTCGTAAGTCCATCAACATCTCGAAGGATAAAGACCGGTCTGTAGTCATCTGGAAGCTTTTGAATCGCTTCTTCGAGAACAGAAGAAACCTCCCTACGGAGAGTTATCTGGTCACTGAGATCGCAATCTTGGGTTTGGAGAATTAATGTGTGCTCCTCATCAGGCAGCGCATCCTCCATTGCTATGGACTTGTCTTGTCGATTTTTACGGAGCTTCATAAGTGCTGCGTTCACCGTTACCCGGTAGAGCCAACTCGAAAAGGAAGATTTCCCCTCGAAATTTTGGAGCTTCCGATAGACGGTGGTAAAGACATCTTGGAGCACCTCTTCGGCGTCTTCCTGGTTCCGACACATCCTTGACGCCAGGCTATATGCTTTTTCGGCATAACGGGAGATAAGCTCTTCAAAGCTAAGTTTGTTTCCCAACCGAAACTCCTCTATTAGCTGTTCGTCCGTTTTGATAGCAGACATCCAAAACCTCCTTGGTTAAACCACCCTTGAGTGAGAATTCTTAGAACTTCTACTGCGAAAACCTTGCCAACTATGAAGAATTACAGCGGAGGACAAATAATTGAAGCTTTTCCTCTGTTCTCGGCATATTACTGAGACTACAGGCCTTTCAGACCCCTTCCGCCCGTCAACTCTTTGACATCGTGAACTGTCGCATAGGTGGACGTATTGACGTTAAATAGGGCAGTTTTTGCCGGGGGAGGCAAAAAACTGAATCCATTCGGAAGCTCAAGAAAAATTAGACAAAGGCCAGTCTAAATAACAAGCCTATCACTTCAACCCTTCTCGATTCCCCCCAGCAAGCGAAAGCACGGCGAGGAAGCTCTCATATCCTGTCAGTTGATGTTCGGCGTTGGATTGTATCGCACGTTGCCCAATGTGAACCGTCTCTCCACCCAGCACTTCTCGAGTGTACTGAACAGCTCTTAGCCTTCTTCTCGGGTCTCCTTGTGTGGCAAAGTGAACGATATCTGAGAATCCGAACTGATCCTGGATAAATTTCAGCGCCGTCGAATTGCCCACTACCGGATTGTCCATAGTAATAGGAACATCTCCACCGGTAACGAGTTTCTGCGAAGGCTTCGGAACGAGCCCAATATAGTCTTGGGTTTCAAAAATTCGGAATGCTGCCGCATGAGCGGCCTCCCCAGAGAGGATATTTTGCATAATCTCCCGCACTTGGTCCTCAGTCCCCGGAGCAGTATTTCCAAGATAGAATCCAAGCGAAACTCGACCTTGAAGCAACTTTGCATCTTTATCAATAAGCCGTCGCCACTCCGGAATGCGCTCGAAAAGCTCAGCTATGGTTTGGACGTGACTGGCCGCATCACCATCATACGTCGTGAGGGGAATTCCATTCTTAAAATTGAATATCTCCGCACCACGATGAGACGAGAACATGAGGTTTTTCCCAGTAAGCTCATTTTGAGAGAAAAATCTCACCAACTGATCTCTGCCCCAACCGCTCAGCACTAAAACCGAATGCCCATCAACAGAACAAAAATTGCTTAGCGCTTCACGAAGAGGCTCTGGGCGAACATCTCTCCTGTCCAACATTCTTGGGGTAAGCAAAGAATCCACCTCAAGAACGAGAAGCGCATTCTTACTCTGTTGCAGCTTCATTCCAAGTTCAGCGACAAACTGCTTATCTGTATCAGGGACATGAATGTCCCCGCGAATAGTAGGGATGGTCATGTGCAAACTCGATTTTGCACTGGCAGCTCGCTGACGATTCGCATCAGAGGCCTTATCAATCGCTGATTGATGAGCATGCAGCCAGTCACCAAGGGTATGATTGTCTATCCCAGCAACAGCGAGATCTATTCCGGCGTTTAACTTCTTACGCCCTGCTTCTGTTGATCGCATCTCTGCGGCAGCAAGAATTCCATTTGCAACCGAGCCCCTTCGACTTCCAGCAACCCCAATAACTTGCCCCAATTCGACATCAGGATAACCTGGCAATTTCTTCGCGTTTGCTCCAACTTCGACCCATGCACCTGCCCCTCTCCCAGTAATCGGAATACCAGGCATCTGGCGATCCAATACCTCTCGAGCCATGCTTGCGATGAGAGCATATTCCTTCACCATCAGGTTTAGGCCATCAACAGCCGGAGTAGCGAGCAACATGTCCGCTGCTAACGCATATGGAACAAGTTTTCTGAATTCCAAGCCATGAAGGTGAAAGTTCAACGCAGATGCGTTTGGACCGAGATCATCTCGCACCGCTTGAACGGTATTTTGAGTGTCCTCAATGTGCTGAGCGTATACACGTAACTGCTCCCGAGATCTCCCACTAAATTGCGAAAAAACAGTTGTCTCGGGACGAAGCAATCCTCGCTCGGCCCCTAGTTGTAGCGCCCGATGAAACCCATCGATTCGTTCTGGAGTCGCCTTAGTCGGGTCAAGTCGATCGGCGCCAAAGAGCAGAAGCTTATCACCGTATCGCTCCCGAATGGCTCGGGCTTCTGCTATCACTTCAGGATCTCGACAAAGTCCTCGAATATACTCAGCGTTAACACTGATAGGATTGACCGTGACCTGAATAACTCGCTCACCGAAAGTTACCGTCATGTCCTGCCGATTAACCGACCCAGCCTTGGAAAGATTGGGGCCAAGTTCCTCGATCCACTTAAAGAAATTCTCGGCATACTCCGCAGTGTGAAACCCAACCTGGTCAGCTCCAAGCATTCCCTCTACATACATTGCAGCATGCTTCGCATCTATTCGTGTAAACACTCCCTCCGTTTTTGAAGTATTCGCATAAGGCGGCGGAAAAGGGATGTGATGAAAATATCCAATAGTTGCATCAGGCACTTTTTCGCGATGGATTCGCGGTGCAAGCATGAAATGGTAATCCTGATACCAAACTCGGGCATCGTTTACATCAGAACCTTCGATAGTTCTGATAACTGTGTCGACATATTTCCGCGTGAACTCCTCGGTCCGTGCAAGTTCAGAGCGATCGAGCGGCTTAATCGCTTGAGAGAACATCGATAGTCCCTCATTCATGAAGTGCATGAGGAGCCAGTTGCAGGTATTCGCTACACTTTCGTAAAAGGCATTATTCTCTCTGCGATTCGCTGGCACACCGTACGGGACAAATGGAAGATCAATGAGCCCCTTCGCATCGAGATCTCGAAGCTCATTAAATCGCAATTTGTTTGAGGCTTCGATCCCCGGTAGCCAGTTTTCGGTAGCAATAAACAGTGGTCGTTGATCACGAGGAAGTTTCGAAGTCGCAAATGCCGCTGCTATTCCTCCATCACCAACCTTAATCTCGTAATCCTGCTCTGATCCAAGAGCCTCATTCCGAGTACCGTTGATAGGCATCCGGTTGCCAATAATGACAGCACGTCTTTCAGTTGATGGTGACATTCACTCGCCAAAGAAAATAGTCGCGATCAAAATAGCATCTCGGAATGGGATATTCAAACAGCGTCTAACCATTGGGATCTGCCCTAACCTCCTATTCTTAATAGGAATATTTGAAGCCGACAAGTGCCCCTTCCTAAGATCCTATCGATTATCCCTTCGCAGTCTTCGGTGCTCGGATGGTGACGTAGCGGGTTCCTTCCTTTCGCCGAATGAGCACAAGAACCACCTGGTCTTTCCGTAGGTTCTTCAAGGCTCGCTCATACTCTCCGACACTCTTTACTGGGCGGCGGTTAAACTCCTCGATAACATCACCACGCAATACTCCTCCCTTATCAGAGGCAGAGTTTGGTGTCACTTCGGTAACAACTACTCCAGTTGGGGAATCTTGACCTATGGCCTTTGAGTACCGACTAGAAATCTCCTCCACTATGAGTCCGAGATAGTCAGGCTCTGGCTGAAAGTCGTTTCCGACTCGGCGTTTCGGAGCATCTTTCAGCTCCCCTATCGTAGGATTTAAGGTGAGTTCCTTGCCTTGCCGAAGAACCACAACTGAGACGGTTGTGCCAGTTGGTGTGTTCGCCACCAACAATGGAAGATCGTCATGATCTTCAATAGTCTTTCCGTTAAACTTGATGATGACATCCTCTCGCTCAAACCCTTGCTCATAAGCAGGGGTATCCTCCAAGACTTCAGCGACAAGAGCCCCCTTGGCGGCCTTCAATCCAAGCGCTTCTTTGATATCAACGGTAACGGCCTGAATGATTACGCCGAGGAGTCCACGGGTCACCCTTCCGTTCTCTTTCAACTGCACAAGGATGCTTTTTGCAAGGTTAATCGGTACAGAAAATCCAATGCCGATATTAAATCCTGTTTGCCCACCGCCAAACCCTTGGCGACCAGGACTGAAGATCGCTGTATTTATACCGACCACCTGACCCTTCGTATTCAAAAGTGGCCCACCTGAACTCCCAGGATTGATTGAGGCATCAGTTTGAATGAATTGATCGTATGGCCCACCTGAACGACTCGGGACCCTACGACTTTTTGCCGAAACGATTCCCGCGGTAAAGGTTTGTCCCAACTGAAATTGATTTCCAATGGCCACAACCCATTCGCCCACTTCCAAACTTTCGGAATCCCCAAGCGGAAGTGTTGTTATCTTATGTTTTGGCTCAATCTTAATAAGCGCAATATCTGTTTTTGGGTCGGCACCAACGAGCTTTGCTTTGTAATCGTTTTTATCATCAGGAATTCTCACCACAATATTATCGCCATTAGCAATCACGTGATTGTTGGTCACGATATATCCTTCATCATTAATGAAGAA
>JAGRAT010000155.1 GCA_020434495.1 Bdellovibrionales bacterium
TTCGTTCAGTTCGGTGAACTCCTCCATTAGCATCTTGCTCACAATTCCAAGAATGGTGTCTCTCTGGAAGCTCAAGATCATGTTGCCGCTTACCTCCGAACCGGCCATTCCGATCAGGCCGTTCACCTCACCCCGAGTCATTTCGTCGTTTTTCCGGCTTGGAACCCCACCGACGACCTCGGTGAAGGCCATGGTCTTCAGTACGTTCTTGGTAGATTCAATAAAGGGATTGATGTACTCAGCCTTCATTCCTTTCTCTCTCTCCTGTTACAAACTGGGCAGGTGCTATCTCCAGCGCACCTTAATTCTCTATTATTTCGTAAGGTCGATACTCGCCTTACCTGCTTGAACACTATCACCTGTCCCAGCAGCAGTTTCCAACTGGAATTTTTCATATGCCACGTTCCAGACTGGATTACTTTGCCCGTAATCTTTCGATTGCGCTAGAACCTCCAATTTTTCCTCGAGCTCTGCTTGAAACTCCTCAATGGTCATATTGAAGGAACGCTGAAATGCTCTCGGGAAGTAGCTCTCCTTCCTGAGATTGTGCATGAGCACCTTTAACGTGCTCCGTTCCTTATCTTGTAAGAGCAACTTGGTGGCGTAAAGGCTTTGCGCATATGCTGCTGGCACCATTTCACGGGGGAGTTTTGTGAAACCGTTTTTCAAAGTCGAAAGGGGAATCACCCCATTTCGGCTCACCCATTTTTGCAGGGCACTACGGAGAATGGGGTGCTCTGGGCCTTCGAGCAGTTGAGCCAACCCCTCATCCAACCAACCTGGACACCGTCCCTTTGATTGATGGTCGATAATGGCGTGTACGAGTTCGTGTCGTAGCGCTCTTTGAAGCTCTCCGGAACGATTTTCCCTCTCGTGTTTTATTGGAACGAAAATCTTCGATCGAATGTAGATAGCATTCGTCCAGCGCGGGACGTTCATTTTTTGGTAGAAGCGCTCTGCTTCCATCAGCTGAACTTGAGCGGAGAAAGATCGTTCAGAGCCAAAGGTGTTGGAGAGTGCTTGATAATCATCCTGAATCTTGGAGCGGAGCCCATTTGCCGTGTTGCGAAACTCTGTTGGGAAAACGAGGTGGAGCGATTTTTCAGATTGGTCCCCAATCGGGTAGTACACAAGCTTTGAGTATGAGCGGGGTGTCTCAGCCTGTACCTCACCTATCGGCGTCGTAAGGAGACACGAAAGAAGTAAAAGGAGCATGCAGAGAGGCTTCTTTGCCTTCGTTAAATAGAGAGACATATTAAAGAAATCGGCAGATTCTGAAGAGGACATGAGCACTTAATGTGCCAAGGAACTTGGAATTCTATTTGGTAACATTTCGTAGATGCTTGATTTCGCTAAGGATGTGGGTTAGTTACCTAATCACCTGAGGGAACCTCGCGCACCGGGGGATCGGATACAGAGACTCCTGAAATGCGCTACATAGGGTGAATGCTTAGTTCGGAGGAGATGAACCGCCATGGAACAGAAGATCAACGGAGCCGTTAAACGTATTTTGGGTTGGTATGGCGGAGAGAATATCGGGGTACTTCGTAACTTGGCGCTGATGCTCTCTCAAGGGACCCTAGGTGGTACTGGAAAGCTCGTAATCCTCCCTGTAGACCAAGGTTTTGAGCATGGCCCGGCGAGAACATATGCTCCAAATCCGGAAGGGTATGATCCGGACTATCACTTTGAACTCGCTTTAACCTCTGGTTGTAGCGCATATGCGGCTCCGTATGGTCAGGTAGCGGCATCCCATGCTGATTACGCTGGAAAGATTCCCGTAATCGTGAAAGTGAACAACAACGAGTCGCTCCACAGCACGAAAAACCCAATTCCCGCTGTGACCTGTTCGGTGCGTGAAGCTCTTAAACTCGGTGCGACAGCGATTGGATTTACCATATATCCCGGCTCTGCCATGAAGAAGGAGATGTATGAAGAGATCCGAGAACTTGGGGAAGAAGCCCGATCTTACGGACTTCCTGTCGTTATCTGGTCATATCCGCGTGGTGAGGATATCTCCTCTGAAGGCGAAACCGCGGTGGATGTAGTTGCTTATGCTGCCCAAATTGCAGCGCAGCTTGGAGCTCACATTATCAAGGTGAAACCACCAACAGAGCACATAGAGCAAGCCGCCGCAAAGAAGGCTTATGAAGCTGCGAAGATTCCGGTAGCTACCTTAGCCGACCGAACTCGGCACGTCGTTCAGAGCGTATTTAATGGAAAACGGATAGTAATTTTCTCTGGCGGGGCATCAAAGGGCGATGACGCTGTTATGGAAGAAGTGCGTCAGCTTCACGCTGGAGGAGCCTTCGGAAGCATTATGGGCCGAAATGCGTTTCAACGGCCGAAAGACCAAGCATTGGCACTGCTTCGAGAAGTTATGGCAGTTTACCGCTCCTAAAAGGGAAGTTTTAGGCTGATTTCGCGGAATTTTTCTGAAAAAGCCGCGAAATAGGGGTAAATACTACCTCGCAATGGCTCCGCTCCATTGAACAACGGCTCACTGGGCCTTATATTAAGAGAATCAGCGAAAATCCTCATCATTGGCTGAAATGATTGTAAGCTGTGAAGCCCTGTATTCTTAAAGAGCGGCTTCTTTTAATTGGAGAATAACGAGATGGAATCTACTGAGACAGCAGCAACAGGTGACAACAACAGCGAAGAGAAGTTCGTCCCATCTGATGATAAACCTATTCACCTAACAGCCTCGGCCGTGAAGGCTGTCAAAGAAGCTATTGAAGCCGAAGGAGAGGCTGGTGATTCCCTCCGCGTATCCGTAATTGGTGGGGGATGTTCTGGTTACCAGTATAATCTCGATTTCGAAAAAGAAGCCCGAATGGGGGATGTCACCATCAATTTTGGAGACGGAGTTAGCATCCTGATAGATTCCGTAAGTGCTGGGCTTTTGAAAGGTACTGTTATCGACTATGTTTCTGGTCTTAATGGAACCGGATTCAAATTCAACAACCCTAATGCCAACAGAACCTGCGGATGCGGGAGCTCCTTCGGATAGGATTTTGTTGAGAACCTGCTCGTTTCTCAATCAAAGGCTGTTACCTTCTGTTATTGCAGCTTCGCTGGTACCTTCTGTTATTGCAGCTTCGCTGGTTATGGCGATCTCTGGATGTGCTGGAAAGCATCCGGTTCGAGGACCGAAAATTGATCCTTCCCAAGTTGAGTATTTAGATCGTGCTGCCGTAGCGCGCGAGGAGGTAGCCACACATCCGACTCGATTCCTCGTAGGCACAGAACAGCGTGGTGCGGTTTGGAAACGGGTTGAGATGTTGGGAAAGACCTTCATTAACACCAGAAGTTCCGCGAAGGTATTGAAGGAACTTTCGGATACGGGATTTCACGTTCGACATTTTCCAAATCGAAGTGAGGGGAGCTTCGCCGAGCGCGAAGGGGTAAACACTTCCCCCGGAACTGCGGTAACCACTTTGCCACGACGCTTTGCATATGAGGTGATCGCTTCAATTCCGGAAAGAACATCAAGGGCCCAAAAGCCATCAACTGACGACCTTCAGATTGAGGTATTCGTAGTGAACCTCAATTCTGGGGAGCAGGACAAAGAAGCGCTGCTTCTTGCTCATAATATTGCCCGCTTTTTAAAGACCGGAATCCTTGAGCGTAGCTTGTTATAGAAGCTCCGCATTTCAGCAGGCTCGTATCGCAGTCGGGTCGAATTCCAGCCAGATCGCTGCCCCGCTACGCACTTCAGCTTCTGAGAGCTTTAGGTTCTGGCGCATTTTTCTTGAATTCTTTTCCGATGGACTCTGCGCTTCTCCGTACAAATTTGTCTGTCAACTTTTCGTAAATTTCGCCTAGGAATCTTTTCCGGCTCAGATCGTCATGCTTTCCCAGTAAAACTACGAACTCCTCTCTTAGCCAGTCGGAAGCTCTGGCCGCCTTCTCGTAAGGCTCCAAAGGGAAATGGAAGAGAGGTTGTTGTATGTTGTTTTCTCCCAAAAACATCCAAAAGAAGTTAGCCGTTGGCCTATTACTCCTGACAATTCCAACAGGCGTGCTAGCCGAAACAGAAGTCATCGAAGGTGAATATATCATCGAGATGGTGCAAGGTTCTTCGCTTCGAGCTGCAGGACATCATTCTCGTCCGACACTCGTTAACGTTGGGGAATCACAATCTCTACGATCTTCCCGAGGAAGAAAAAAATCTCTTGATGTAGTTCAAGCAGCATCTGATTGCCAGGAAATAGTTGCAGCGCTTGGCTCTCAAGTGGCTCGATGTGAGCCGAATGCTCTCTGGAGCGTGAGTGCCATTCCAAACGATCCTGCCTATGGAGACCTCTACGGAATTCAAAGGATCGCCGCTCCGCAGGCATGGAACACCAATACCGGAAGTGACTCGGTTACTGTTGCTGTTCTCGATACCGGCGTTGACTACACCCATCCGGATCTCATCGATAACATCTGGACCAATCCAGGAGAGATACCAGGTAACGGAGTCGACGACGATAACAACGGGTGGATAGATGATCTCCATGGAATAGATACCTATAACAACGATGGGGACCCGTTCGACGATCACATGCACGGCACCCATTGCGCAGGCACCATAGGAGCAAAGGGGAACAATGGCACCGGAGTCGTAGGTGTAAATTGGAACGTAAAAATCATGGGGCTAAAGTTTCTAAGTTCGGGCGGAGGCGGGAGCACCTATGATGCAATCGCTGCCATTGATTACGCGATTGAGAATGGGGCCAAGGTGATCAACGGCTCCTTTGGAGGAAGCTTTTATTCTGAAGTGTTAAAGAACGCCATTCAGCGTGCTGGGGATGCGGGAGTCCTCTTCGTTGCTGCCGCTGGAAATTCCACAAATGATAACGACGCGAAGTCTCACTACCCATCAGGCTTCAACCTTTCAAACATTATTGCCGTTGCCGCAACCGATCAAAACGATAAGCTCGCATGGTTTTCCAACTACGGGGCGAGCACTGTCGACGTCGCCGCTCCTGGCGTGAGTATTCGTAGTACTGTGCCGGGTGGATATGGGAGTCTCAGCGGGACCTCCATGGCGGCTCCTCACGTAACAGGACTCGCAGCGCTTGTGCTCGCTCAGTTCCCGTCTTACTCAGCCACAGAGGTGAAGAATCTTATCTTAAACACCGCTGAGACCATTAACGGACTCGCTGGCAAGGTACAGACCGCAGGACGTATCAACGCTGCCTCAGCCCTTGGTTCTGACGGTTCGCAAACCGGAGGGGGAAGTTCGTCTGGTGGCTCTTCAGAGCCAGGTGAAGGCACGATATCAGATCTTGTCGTGACACTTGGAGGTCCAGGAGGTCTACAGATGCTCAAAGATGGAAAGTTTACTGGGAAGCTAAAAGGGGGCCCTCAGGGTGAGATGACAGAGGTAAGTTTGATACTCCGTAACCGTTCTGGTGAGACTCAATGTGTCCTCGGCGAAGTTGAACAGGGGTACAGCTATAGTTTCAAGGGAAGTCTTCCCCCAAAGGTAAAAGAGGCGGTGCTAAGCGCAGGTGGTGTCAATTCGAACACGAAGCGAGTTATCCATCAGCACGGCTCAAAAAGTAGAGTGAAAAGAGCGAGAGCGAGCTCTCTTACCGACACCTGTAGTCAGGTGACCTCTCGCGTCCGCATGAGACTGTTAAAACGATAGATCTCCTCCATCTCGGCTAAAGCCAGAACCAAAATAGTTCTTTTCCGGCTTACTGGCTGCGAGGTAAGGTTCGGGGGACTGGCCGACTAAGCTTTCGAGGGGGGGCATTCTATGCAGTTTGAAGAGAAAGAGTTTGCACAAAAGCTGCGGGATTATGCGGAGCTGATAGCGGTACACGGTCTAAATGTTCAACCGAACCAACTTGTCCATCTGTCCGGAGAGGTGGCCCATCGGGAGCTTCTCCTTCTCCTCTCAGAGCAGTGCTATCGCAGAGGAGCGTCCCTCGTTCAGACGGAAATTCTCGATTCTCGCTTTAGCCGACAGAGGATCGACTTGAGTGGCGATGAATATCTGCAGTTTCTTCCGGATTACATCCCTGCAAAATACAACTACTTTGTGGAACATGAGGTTGCGAGCGCAAAGATAGTCGGACCGGAGTATCCGCTAATCATGAAGGGCGCGAACCCCAAAAAGACTAACACTGTTAGAAAAGCAGCGTATGAGTCGCGCAAGCGCTTTTACGAGGAAGGAATCGACAAATCTCGGGTGCATTGGACCGTCGTTGCAGCCTCAACTGAAGGATGGGGAGCGAGAATTTATCCAGAGAGAAGTCCAAAGGATGCCATGAAGGCACTTTGGGAAGATCTCTTCACCTTTTGCCGTATTGGAAACGGAGATCACCTTGAACAGTGGAAACGCCACGATGATGAACTGCAAAATCGAGCTCGACATCTCTCTTCTCTTGGAATTGAGGAGCTTCACTTCCAATCCGAAGGGACGGATCTTCGAGTAGGACTCTCTTCTCGAGCGAAATTTCAGGGAGGACGAAGTCGGAGTACCCGCGGTGTACTTTTCGAACCGAACCTTCCGACTGAAGAGTGTTTCACCACCCCGAACTGGCGCGCGTGTTATGGAAAAGTGCGTGCAACACGACCGTTTTATGTCAATGGAGAGCTGATTCAGGATCTCCAAATGACATTGCAAGATGGCGAAATTACCAGCTTTTCGGCGTCCCAAGGTGAAGATGTCTTTCGTGAATATATACAAAGCGATGAAGGGGCGAATCGCCTAGGCGAAGTTGCACTGGTCTCCGTTTCAAGCCCGATATTTCAGTCTGGCAGGGTCTACGAAGAGATCCTTCTCGACGAAAATGCTGCCTGTCACATCGCGATTGGTTCGGCATACCGCTTCTGTGTCAATCTCCCCGAAGATTCCACCGATGACCAGTTCCAGGAACTCGGCTGCAACTCAAGTTCCGTTCATACCGACATCATGATCAGTGACGAGACGACCAGAGTCAGTGCGAGATGTTCGAATGGGGAAGAGATCTCGATCATTCGAGATGGTGATTGGGACTTCGAGTGATCCGTTTCACTTCTCTGAAGACTTTCGATCACGATCGACATCAAATTAGAGACTTGCCAAACCGATGTTGTAATGGCACCTTTGAATTGCGCAGGGTTTATCCCATGCGGTTTTAAGGATCAGTTCCTTAAATTGCGTTCTTCAAAAGCTGTGAAGCGAAGTCGCAACGTTGATGAAAAAACTTCTTTAGAAGTTTCTTTTGTTAACCGAGTGAAACAAATTGTTGCAGAGAAAACATTGCGAAAGCGAAACGTTCGAAACAACAATTTCTTCGTAAACGTGAAGAGAAGACATATGCAGCGTTTCAGTAATTCGCTGTGAAGGTCGTTTTCTTTTCGGTTTTATTAAGCTGAAGAGGCAGCGAAGAAGCTTTGCAAAATGGGGATTTTTCCCAGGAAAGTGAAGATTTCTGAGTTGTGACGGCTTTTGTATAAGCAGCTTTGGAACGTTGGTTAAGGGTAGCGGATTAAATTCCGCACATTGTGGAGAAACCAACATGGCGACGAAAAAACGTACATCTTCGAAGAAAGCATCTTCGAAGGCACCAGCTGCTAAGGCAGCTAAGCGGTCAACCAAACGGAAGACTGCAAAGAAGGCTACTAAGCGAAAGGCCGCTAAGCGACCAGCAGCGAAGAAAGCCACAGCCAAAAAGGCTACAAA
>JAGRAT010000156.1 GCA_020434495.1 Bdellovibrionales bacterium
TCTCTCCAAAATAATACCGCGCCCGTAAAAAAGGGTGGTCGTCAGACCGCCCTTTTTGTTTTTGGCGCACCCTATCCTTTGGAATTTTCGATACGTAAGCCGATCTCTTTTTTGAGTTGCTCTATTGATTCTGAAAAGCAAAGGCAAGAAATGTCATTGTTTTTTGTGGGTAGCTCTAGTCGCCCCTTGAAACTTACTCTTGCGATGTCTATTTGAGTTATAAGGTAGATAGATGAGTCGACTCCATCATTCGCCACTCTGTGTAACAGATATTTGATGGAGATTAATTATGGATACTTCAACACCTCGTGTGACCAATGGCTGTTGCACGACTAAAACTTGCGGTCCTCGAAAGAGCACTGCGCGCACATTCCGACCATTTGGTTTCGGAAATTCATTTCCTCTTGGTTCTAGCATCCTCGATGATTTTTTAAGGATTGCCGAGCCCGCACTAACTACCGAGTACAGAGAGGCTCCCCGGAGGACAGAAGCTTCCCGGAGTTCAATGGCTTCGAAGGCCTTCGCTCTCAATGTCGTAGAGAATGAGTCGAGTTATATACTTGAGGCTCTGTTGGCTGGGGTTAAAAAGGACCTAGTCGAAATCTCAGTAGAAGATGGAAAGTTGACGTTATCGATAAATACTCCAGAAGAAGCAGCCGCAAAGGAATATGCGTTCCAAGAGTGGGCTCCTGTGAGTGGTACTCGAACGTTCGCCCTTCCAAAGGATGCAAACCCTGAAGCGGTAAAAGCGACAATGGCAGAAGGGGTTCTCAGGCTTGAGATCTCAAAGCTTGAAGAGAAGCAGCCAAAGAAAGTGGAGATTCACTAAGGGATATGAGCGAGTGTGAATGGAAGTGGTCTTGAGCAATTGCGCAAGACCACCCATTCGCTAGCTTCTCTTTGAAACAATCAAGGTTCCGCATCCCTCGTTTGTAAATATCTCTCTTAAGAACGCGTCTGGCTTTAGGCCGTTTGAAATGTGCGCACGAGGAACTCCTCGTTGCAGCACCTCAATGCAGTTTTCAATCTTGGGGTGCATTCCACCTTGTATTGTTCCATCAGTGAGCAGTTCCTTTGCCTCTGAGATGGTGAGCTCGGAGTAGAGTGTTGTTGGATCGTTAAGATCTCTCATCACCCCATCCACCTGAGAGAGTAAGCAGTACTTCTTTGCGCTTACTGCCTCAGCGATGTATGCAGCGAGGGTATCAGCATTGATGTTCAAAATCTTACCGTTCTCATCAGCAACGAGGGAGCAGACAACAGGGACATGTCCGCAATCGAGAAGATGATTGAGGACGTCTGGTTGAATGGAATCTAAGTCTGCAACCTCCCCAAAATCGACCTCGACCTCTTTCCCCGTTTCCGCAGATCTAACGGTTTTCTTAGGGCGCTTTGTGGCGATTGCAAGCCCCCCATCGATGCCGCTAATGCCAACCGCCGGAACAACCTCGGCGTTGAGTGCTGCGACAAGATCAGTATTTACTGTGCCAGCAAAGCTCATTTTGGCCACTTCAAGCATTTCAGGAGAGGTGATTCGTCGTCCATTGATGAACTCTGGTTCAACGTTAAGCTTTTCTGCAAGGGCGTTTGCTTGTGGACCACCGCCATGAACGATCACAAGTCGGATGCCGAGTTGGTAGAGAAGAGAGAACTGCTCAACGAGATTCTTCAGATGCCTTCCTGGTTTGCAGATTTCACCGCCGAGTTTGATAACAAAGGTTTCTCCTTTGTAGGCTCGAATATAGGGGACAGCGGTCTTTAACAGCTGTATATCAACTTCAGTCATTTGCTTACTCCTCACTAAAAATCCAATCGAGCACTCCAAGCTGGGCCCAGAGCCGATTCTCTGCCTGATCTATTACCTTTGAATTGCGATGGTCTAGTGCGCCGTCGCTTACAACAACATTTCTCCGAACGGGGAGGCAGTGCATGAGATAGCTGTCTCGTTGTAATTGCTGTTCTCTTACCATCCAAGTCGAAAGTTTTCTGAGCTCTTCTTGTTGCCGAGCAGGTGTGCTGTACAGAGACGGAGCCCCCCAGCTCTTTACATAAACGATGTTTGTATCTTCGGGGAGTCTCTCTGGCTCAGTGATTCTCGTAAAGGTCGCCCCCTTTTCGTGTGAGATTGAGCGGACCCAGTTTTCGTATCCTTTGTCGATATCATAACCCTCTGGCGCCGCTAGCGTGATGTTCATCCCTAAGTGCGCAGCCGCGAGGAGGGCAGAGTGAGGGACTGCAAGAGGCAATGCTTTGATGTGTGGTGCCCAACGGAGGCAAAAGTTCTTGCCTCGTGGAACTCCTACGAGCTCTTGTACTGTCATCATATCTGCCAACATTTGGCATGGATGCTCAAAGGCAGATTCAAGACTGACAACTGGAACGGTTGCATACTCTTCAAATGCAGAGAGAACCTTTTCTTTGGCGTCTTCCTCAACGGACCCCAAGGAAGCAAAGCTTCGCACCCCAAGTGCATCGACATATCTCGACATTACGCGAACCGCTTCTTTCAGGTGCTCAGGTTTGTCTTGATCCATTCGGACCCCCAGCTCACTTTCAAATGCCCAAGTGCCACTCCCTGAGCTTAGGCTTAGCGCTGTTCCACCACTTCTCGCCATCGCAGCTTCAAAGGAGAGCTTCGTTCGAAGGGAAGGGTTAAAGAAAACGTTACCAAGAATCTTCCCGGAAAGGTTCGGGTACTTCTTGCTCTTCTTAAATGCATGCGCTCGTTCAATCAGATCGGCTATAAACTCACCGGAGAGAGACTTTGCGCGGGTGAACTGTTTCATAGGAGTTCTTCTCCAATTTTTGTAAGGGCAGTAACTAGCTCATCAATGTGCTCTTTTTCTATGATGTATGGAGGGAGGAGTCGCATGACATCTGCCACACCACTTGTCCCAGCAAGAATATTAAAGTCTCGAAGTTTTCCTACTACCTGTTTTGCTTCAATGGAGAGCTTCAATCCTAGTAAGCATCCGTGTCCTCGAACTTCTGTGACAAGAGGAATCTGAGAGATGCTTTCACGAAGATACATTTCAATGTCACGAACATGCTCTTGGAGGTTCGACTCCTGAATAATCGTAAGCGTCTCTTGCAGAGCTGCCATGGCTAACGGTCCTCCTCCAAAGGTGGAACCGAGATCTCCAAGTTGTATCTCAGAAGCGATCTCTGGACTGAGGAGGAGTGCTCCGATTGGAAAACCGTTCGCGAGGCTCTTCGCTGAAGTGCTCATGTCAGCACAGACTTCCTTGTTCGTCCCGGCCTGTCCATGTCCGTTAACGTACGGAGCTCCGGTTCGTCCCACCCCTGTTTGAACTTCATCGAAGATAAGCAGTGTTCCGCTTTTCTTGGTTCTCTCCCGAAGTTGGAGGAGGTAGTCGTTGGTAATTTCGTAGACACCGCCGATGCTTTGGAGTGGCTCGACTATAACTGCAGCACACTGCTCATCAATTTTTTGCAGATCTTGCGAATCGTTTGGAGCGAGGAAGAGTACGTCCCCTGTCCAGCCGGGAGTTTTCGCATGCCACTTTGGATCATCGGTGACCGCGGCAGCCATCGTTGTTCTTCCATGCCAGCCTCCTTTCAAGGAGACGAGTCTGCTTCTTCCAGTCAGCTGAACCGCAAGTTTTAATGCATTCTCATTCGCCTCGGCTCCCGAGTTACAGAAGAACAGAGAGGAGAGATGGGAGTCAGCAAAACGAACCAGGGTTTCCGCAGCTTCGTCGCGGATGGAGAGTTTGGTGAGGTTCGAGTAGAAGAAGAGTTTCTCGGCCTGCCGCGATATCGCTTCCGCTATTCTTGAGTTGCAGTGGCCAAGCGAACACACTGCGTGTCCACCGTACATATCAAGGTAGCGGTTGCCACTATCGTCGAAGACGTAGACTCCTTCACCTCTTGTTATTTCGAAAGGATACTGGGGATAGGTGTCAACGAGGACAGGGGGTTTTGTGCTCATAGTTGTGTGCTCTTAATACGGACGTAAACTCGGGGTGAATAAGCCAGTTTCTTCAGGCATGCCTGCCATCAGGTTAATGTTCTGTACCGCTTGGCCAGTCATTCCCTTCACGAGATTATCGATGGCTGCCATAACGATTATTCGATTGTCATCAACAGCTACAGCGAGATCGCAAAAATTCGTTCCAAGTACATGTTGTAAATGGGGAGGGGTGTCTCGATATCGGATGAACGGATGTCGCAGAGCAAAATCTCTAAATGCTGTCTGGACCTCTGCTGGATTCAGCGGATGGTCGTTAAAAATATGGGTTGTTACGTAAATTCCTCTCGCGATTGGAAGGCTCTGGGCGATGAAGTTCGTTTGAGTCACCGGGAGGCCATGTTGATAGAGGCAATTCAATACCTCGGGTTCGTGTTGATGAAAGAGGGGCTTATATGCCGTGAAATTGCCGTGTCTTGTCGGGTGATGAGTCGCTTCTTTAAGCTCCCGTCCTGATCCGGACGAACCGGTTTTGGTGTCGAAGGCGATAAATTTCGGGGAGAGGAGTGCTGATATAGGAGCTACAGACAGTATAGAAGCGGTGGCGAGGCAGCCGGGATTTGCAATATGGGTCGCCTTGGCAATCTTTTCGCTGTTCAGTTCTGTAAGACCATACTCAAATTTATTGGAGAGTGAATGGGGACGCTCAACTTCTGCGTAGTATCGCGCGTGTGAATCCGGATCTTGAAGTCGATACGCACCAGAGAGGTCTACTACTTTGATTCCCAATTGACTTCTTGCCTCTTCCAATTCAGCTATGGCCATCGCGCTCGCGCCATGGGGCAGGGCGCTTACAAGGACCCCAGTCTCGTATTGCGCGAGCTTTTCGAGTGCTATCTCAGTTGAAAATGTTAAATCCGGGTAGAATCCTTCAAGATGGGGGTGTGCTTTGGTAACGGGTTGACCCTCGGAGCCGCGTGAGCTTACCCCAACTACTTCCACGAGGGGATGCGCGGTTAATACACGCAAGAGTTCGCCAGCGCCGTAACCGGTGCCACCTAAGATGTAAACTCCAATGGGTTTAGTCGTACTCACTGATGGCTCCCAGTTAAATTTTTGGAGAGGAAGATTCTGCAATCATGGCATTCACTGCATCGGTAAGTCCCTCAGGATCTTTCCGAGCGTTAATGGCTCGCATTCCTAACTTCTGCTCGATGTAATTGATGCCAGCGAGGTTATCAGTCGTCGGTCCACAGAGAATCTGGGGTTGAAGTTTGTAGTCATCACGAAGAATTTGGACTCCTCCCCAAGCTCCCACCGGGTCATTGGCGCAGAGAACGAGAACACTGGCGATCTCCATGAGACCTGAATCGGCGAGAATCTCCTGCACTCCGTAGGTGCCAAGGATGCCGTCGCCGAGCTCGGCAACTATCACCTCTGCGCCATCTGCAATAAGTGAACCGATAGTCGTATAGGCGGTTTCAACGGCAGAGTCTTTGTCGGTTGTAACTACCCCTGCATCAACGAAGGACCTCGCCCAGTCGGCCCCGTAATCTTGCATTTCAAGCACATCTCTGAGGAGTGAAACCCCAGTGAGTTTGCAGGCGCCGACTTTTTTTCCGCTGTTCTTCAGTCCTCGGACGACTCTCACCGCAGCACTTGTTTTCCCAGCATGCATACACGTTCCAGCAACAAAAACTACGGGCACTTTGCTCGCGATCATCTGTTCTTTTGACATCGATGCTTTTAGTGGGCCGTGCTTGGCTACGTGAGCGTGTTCGCCACGGCGACTCTCAAAATTCGGGAAGATCAGGACACTGCCGAGCACCTCGAAGTCAAATGGTGTGCCTACCTGTGGATTCGCACTGGTGCATTCGCCAATGACCCCACCGAGGTTCAATACCTGCAGCATGTCGCCAACCTTAATGCTCTTCGGAACTCGACCTGAGTACCCTTTTAGGGCGTCTCGGTGGCCAAGTGTTCCAGCGAGGATATCTCCAGCATGGAGGCGAATCATTCTCCCTGAGCAGTTCTCAACATCATTGTATGTAGTTTTTACCCCGTGAATCTTTCCAGCGAGAACATAACCGGCCTCGGCAATAATTTCGTCAGAAACTCTGACTTCACGTGGTAAGGCAACGTTCTTGGTAGAAGATGAGATTTTATCAAGTATGAGTCTTCGCATGTTGTTTAGCCTTTACCCTGTTTTTATTCTTTGTCGCGTTGCCTAGCCTATGAATGAAATGATCGAGATAGCTATAAAAGCCTCTGCGTCAAATACTTGAGCGCAGGCTCTTGGTGGGACGAATTATCAAAGGCAAGGAAAATGGTGTCATCGCCAGCAACTGTACCAGCTACCCCCTCTACTTCAAGGTCATCTATTTGCGCAGCTACAGCGTGTGCCGCCCCAGTTTTTGTGCGGACAACGAGCAGGTGAGGTCCAGCCGTATGAACACTTAGGGTGAGGCTCCGCGGGATCTGCTCACTGAGTGTTGTCGGTGGTAAGTACCGTCCGGAAATCTTCACCACACCCAGCTCGTTGAGGTCTCGGCTAATACTCGGTTGAGCAGCCGGGTAGCCACGACTCTCCATCGCCTCGCAGATCTCTTTCTGAGAGAAGAGGGGGCGTTCTTGCAGGAGTTGAATGAGGGCGGCCTGTCTCGTTTCCTTTGCTTCGTTCATATACACTCACAGTTCGAATGGAGGGGAGATTACGAGCTTTTGGATAATTATTCAAGCCTTTGCATAAATATTCAAATCTGGCTATATTTCGACCCTTCAAATGAAAATTGAGGGCATAGAATGAATAAAGTAGTGCTCGCCTACAGTGGCGGATTGGATACCAATTACTGTGTTAAGTACCTGCAAGAGGAGGGCTATGAGGTCATAACGGCGACCGTTGATACCGGGGGATTCTCGGCGGAAGAGCTGACCCACATTGAAGAGATGGCCAATAAGGCGGGGGCTGCTGAGCACGTTGTCATCGATGCTGTTGATGAAGTTTATGAACGGTTTGGAACGTGGATTATCCGCGGGAATATTCTGCGTGGCGGAGTGTATCCCCTGGTTGTTGGGGCCGAGCGCGTAATCCAAGCGGAGAAGATTGCAAAGATTGCGAGTGAGAAAGGTGCTGACGCGGTGGCGCACGGCTCAACTGGAGCGGGAAATGATCAGGTTCGTTTTGATGTGACATTTCAAACGCTCGTTCCGGAGTTAACCATTATCGCGCCGATCCGAACATTGCATCTCACTCGTGAACAGGAAGTTGAGTTCTTGAAGAGTCGTGGGCTTGAAATCTCTGCGGCTCGGAAGACCTATTCCATTAACCAAGGAATTTTTGGAGTGACCATAGGAGGAGGTGAAACTCATAATCCTTGGGCTGCTATCCCCGATGAAGCATATGTTCTTACAAAATCGTTGGCGGATACTCCGGACCAACCAACTGAGGTCGTTGTAGGATTTGAAGAAGGATTGCCAGTCTCTCTAAATGGTGAGCGGCTGTCTGGTCGAGAGGTGCTTGCGCAATTGAACACCATTGGAGGTGAGAACGGTTTTGGTCGTGGAATCCATGTTGGGGATACCATCCTAGGAATTAAGGGGCGGATTGCGTTCGAGGCACCGGGTATGCTTGCGCTCATTCGCGCACATCAAGAACTTGAAAAAATAGTGCTCTCGAAGAGCCAGCTTGAATGGAAGCAGATGACCTGCCAGATGTATGGCAGTTAT
>JAGRAT010000157.1 GCA_020434495.1 Bdellovibrionales bacterium
GTTCTTCTCGGCAAGCTTTGCAGTGACCCCAAGCTGCTAATTAAAGAGCTCTTGCTAGGAATGCTGGAAGTTAAAGGGAGTTATCCTATGAAGACTTACCTGGTAAGTGGGCTAGCCGTATTAGCTCTTCTCTTCACTGTTGCTGGCGGAGCTTCCGCTCAAGTGTGTGACCCATCTACGGTCGGCACCTTTCGGTACCCGCCAGTAGCCGATAGGCCCTATACAGGGTTTGCCTTTCCCTATGACTACATCGAAGTGCAGATTGAGTCTGAAGAGCAGTGCCAGTGCAATGGAAGCTGTGATTGGACCCCTACCGGGAGTTTTCGTCATCAGATCTATGATAGAACCTCTTGCACATTGCTCGGTACCGGGCCGGTAAACTTGATTCCAACAACTAACGGATTCTGCCCTATCTTTAGGATGAGAGGGCCTTCCAGGGAGCTCCTGCTCGGTACTACCCCTGTTTTTGAACAGGAAAACTGCTCGCTACTTGTGACATTCTATAAGTTCGCAAATGGCGGTGGCTTTCTTGGAGATGCCTATCCTATCACTCCGCGCTGTTAAGCGGGGGCGTAGGGTGGCAGCTCTATCTGCTGCAGCTGGTCTGATCGATTTCGATTTTTGGGTAGGTGAGCTTTAGCCAGGAGGAGCCTTCTTCCTTTTGAAATCTCACCTCGCATATGAGGGCCAGGAGTCTCATGAGTGGTGTAACCAGCCAAGCGATGGCGCATTTGCCGTGGTATTTGTAGATGAAGACTCTTTTTTGCTTGCTAGCCATTATACCCTCCAGAGGGGTAGGAGTCGGCAGTAGTGGAGTAGACCTTTATAGGTGAGTTTTGGCGGGAGCGCTATTCCTCTGGAGCGTCCCTTTCAGTGAGCGACTTTGTAAGTATTTGAAGTCCCTCCACAAATTTTGCTTTTGCCCTCCCGAATTTAACAATATCCGAAGACGCAGAGTCCAAATCGCCCTTAATCTGCTCCAGCAAGCTTATGCTCATTCCAAACTGCATCGATGCTCGATCAAATATGGCAACTACATCGCTATCTTCGTCGGTCAGCTCTTTTTTACGAGCATCCGATGAGAGCTCATCGTACTGAACCAAGGAGTCACGGCAGATCTCGAGCAGCTGGGTTGGGCCGGCTCCTGTGCTGAAAGCTTGGAGCTCCTGTGCGGTGTCGCCCGCTATGTCCAATAATTTGAGGACCAGAGGCCTTACTTCAGCACCAATTGAGTTTAGGCTCCGCTCCAAGATGGTTAGCGATGCAATGAGCTCGCCCGCTGTCAAACTAATATCGTTGCCCTCTATCCCCTCTTGGAGGTGCTTCCTTGATCTGTCTGGGGTATATCTTGCTGACATCTTCGTAGTAGTTTTAGTGACTTATCTGACCTATTTTCGGGAGGCTACGCCGTTACTGAATTCTATTCAAATTAATCTGGCCGGCAAGTTGATTTCACTCACCATTCTGGTAACTTATCGAGTCCCAGTATTGGAGATTAAAGGCGATGGCTGTTCCAAAGAAGAAAACCTCTAAGTCTAAACGTAACATGCGCAGGGCGCACGATAGCTTGACTGCTATTAACACCATCGTTTGTGAGAACTGTGGAGAACCTAAGCTTCGGCACCGAGTATGCGGGGCTTGTGGTCAGTATCGTGGAAGGCAGGTCGTTGAGACCGAAGCGGCCCAGCTCTAGATCGCGCTGTTTGTATAGTGCGCAGTTTGTTTGAAGTAGCATGACAGAGAAAAGTGTAGTCCTGATCACCGGAGCAAGCCGTGGCATTGGCAGATCCGTAGCGTTGGAGTTTGCCAAACAAGGCGCTCATGTCCTGATTAATTTTAGTTCCAACGAAGCGAAGGCCCAAGAGGTTGCTGAGGAGTGCGCAAAGCTCGGTGGAAGTGGAGAGCCAATTGGATTCAATGTCGGTGCATCCGAAGAGGTGTCCGCTGCTGTTCAAGCGATTAAGACGAATCATGGAAAGATTGATACCCTAGTCAATAACGCTGGGATTAGCCGTGATGGGCTGTTTGTTCGATTCTCAGATGAAGACTGGAAGACGACTTTGGGGGTTAACCTTGATGGGACTTTTTACGTCTCACGTGAGGTAGCCAAGATCATGATGAAGGCTCGTAAGGGGTCGATCATTAATATGAGCTCTGTTGTGGGAGAGATGGGGAACGCTGGCCAAGCCGCGTATTCGGCGTCTAAGGCCGGCCTCATTGGACTTACCAAGACATTGGCCCGCGAGCTCGCCGCAAGAAATATCACTGTTAATGCCATTACCCCCGGTTTTATCGAAACTGATATGACCGGTTCGTTGGATGAGAAGGTTAGAGAGGAGCACCTGAACGGTATTCCTCTTGGTCGGTATGGGAAGCCTGAAGAGGTAGCATATCTGACCCGTTTCCTTGCTTCCGATGAGGCTCGGTATATCACTGGGCAAGTTATCGGTATCAACGGTGGGCTCTACTGCTAAGGGGGAGTGACACCTTTGTGCCCTCTGGGGGTGGAGCTATTGCCTTTGAGGCCTCATTTCTATAAGGTCTTCGGGCATATACACGTATAGTTGCTATCTGAATAGAGACACCTGTTAGGAGTAACAAGAGAGATGTCAAACGCGGAAATCGAAGAGAGAATTAAGAGCATAATTGTTGAGCAGCTCGGAGTGAGCGCTGAAGAAGTTACATCTGATGCTTCGTTTATAGAAGATCTCGGTGCTGACTCATTGGATATCGTTGAACTTATCATGGCTCTCGAAGAAGAGTACGATATTGAGATTCCAGATGAGGATGCCGAGAAAATACAGACGGTAAAGGACGTAACGGCTTACGTTCAAAACACTCAAGCTGCAGCATAAAGGCGGGCGGAGTTGTAAGGCTGAGTGCCTTAATGCCGTGGGTTTTTCTAGCGGTGTAACTTTTTAACCGTTAAATTTTTAATACTGGGCGTGATGTACGCGAGGGAAGTGAGATAGGATTTCCTTCGCGTACCTCACGCCCAGTATTTTTTATGCTGATGATAGGCAGTGGCCGTTTCCCTTGATGAGTCGGTACCCTTATACTGCTTGCGGAATGATTATTGGATACAAGGTGCCCACATGGTTGATAGAACGCCTCTAAGAGAAGCAGACCCGGAAGTCTTTTCAATTATCCAGCAGGAGACTGAACGCCAAGAGTATGGCTTGGAGATGATTCCAAGTGAAAACTTTGTCAGTGAGGCAATTCTAGAAGCCTGTGGTTCGGTGTTGACCAATAAATATGCAGAGGGCCTCCCTGGAAAACGCTATTACGGGGGTTGTGAGGTCGTCGATAAAGTTGAAGAGCTCGCAATTGATCGAGCAAAGAAGATCTTCGGCGCTGAGTATGTAAACGTGCAGGTCCACTCGGGAGCTACTGCCAATCAGGCGGTATTCGAGTCTTTTCTGACTCCAGGCGACACGATTATGGGACTTAAGCTCGACCACGGTGGGCACTTAACCCACGGGCTTAAGGTGAACTTCTCCGGAAAGCACTTCAATGTTGTCGCATACGGAGTAGATAAGGAGAGTCATCGTATAGACTACGATGAGGTGTTGTCACTTGCGAAGCAGCATAAGCCAAAGCTGATTATTAGCGGCGCTTCGGCGTATTCTCGGAAAATTGATTTCAAGAAATTTCAGGATATAGCGGACGAAGTTGGCGCGAGACACATGGCAGACATTGCTCACTACGCCGGATTGGTGGCAACCGGAGATTACCCGTCGCCACTTCCCTTCACTGATTACGTTACGACTACTACGCACAAAACCCTTCGCGGCCCAAGATCGGGAATGATTATGGCGAAGCCGGAATATGCAAAAGACGTGAACCGCTCTGTTTTTCCGGGTCTCCAGGGTGGGCCTCACATGCATACTATTGCTGGCAAGGCAGTAGCCTTTGGCGAGGTGTTGCGACCGCGGTTTAAGGAGTACTCAAAGAAGGTCATCGCCAATGCACAAGCTTTTTCTGAAGCGCTCATCAAGGAAGGGCTATCAGTGATAACTGGTGGAACGGATTCGCATGTGTTGCTTGTTGATGTGCGACCGGCTGATATCACCGGCAAGCTCGCTTCGGAGTTGTTAGATCAGATCGGAATTACGGCGAATATGAACACCATTCCATATGATCCTGAGCCGCCTCGAGTATGTAGTGGGGTTCGATTTGGAACTCCTGCCCTTACGACGAGAGGGATGGGTGTTGCGGAGATGGGCACCATCGCTTCTTTTGTCCGGCAGACATTGGAAGCTCGAGATGATGAGAACAAGCTCGAGTCGCTCAAGTCCGATGTGAAAGAGTTAAGTAAGAAATTCCCCTTGTATAGTCATCGACTTGTGAAAGAATGAGGTGGAATTTCCTCGTGAGGAATGACGTACTGTGAAATGCCCCAAGTGTGGTAGTGTTCGATCGTCAGTAGTAGATTCGCGTGGTGATCCTAACGCCATACGGCGACGCCGTGAGTGCCAAGAGTGCGAATTCCGATTCACAACTTACGAGCGGATAGAATACGCCCTTCCTTTAGTGATAAAGAAGGATGGCCGCCGAGAGCCATTTGATATCCAGAAATTGCGAGCCGGATTACTGCGAGCCTGTGAAAAACGACCGATTAGTGTTGAGGAAATTGATAGTGTTGCAGGCCGGATTGAACGGCGAGTTAATGAAATGTGCGTGAAGGAGCTTGATTCCATCTCTGTTGGAGATTTGGTGATGGAGGAACTGAAGGATCTCGATCATATCGCCTACATTCGATTTGCCTCTGTGTATCAAGAGTTCTCTGATATCGAGCAGTTCGTGGAGACCTTGCATAGCTTGAACACCGAGGCACAGAAGGCAAAGGAAGCTCAGAAGGCGATGGCAAGTGGTGAGAAGGGAGAATCCAGCGAGAGTGAACCTTCTGTTCGACTGGTGAAGTAAAGCGGAGAAAATCATGGGTGTTGGATTTCACGGGGTACGCATATTGCTGCTGGTCACGGTGAGTATGCTTGTTCTTTTCGGCTGTAAGCGGTCGGAAGAAGGAGATACATATGCAGTACAAGATGAGCGTTCGATGTCCGAAGGGAGCGTTGGGCAGCTTCCTGCTTCGCTTCCCCCCGCAACACCGAAGCGAGACGATCCAACCATCGGGGGAGACTTCCTGAAGATCTTCTTGAGCTTCAACCGCGAAGTGTCTCAGTGTGGATTGAATCAAGACTGTATCGCTGGAGTGAGTGCGAGTTATCACACTGCTGAAAAACATAAGATAGATACTGATATGCTGAACAGCGGCGATCCAGAGCAGGTGAGAGGTATGTATCGTATGATTGCAAGAAATGCCAAGCAGATCGCAGATGATGGCAGTATCTATGTGGAGGCTGAGGATGCGGATGGGCCAAACGCTACGGTGGTTACTTTTAGAAGTAAGAGTCGACCAGAGTGGTCAACGATGCTCAGATTTACTCTGATGAATGGCAGGTGGATAGTCGCTGGTTAGAAGTAGGCGGCTCGTAGGACTACGGAGGGGAATCATAAGTGTTTTCTGGGATTGTTGAAGAGACTGGCCGAGTGTCTCAGGTGGATCCAGTCGATCAGGGAAGCCGTCTTCAGATCTTCTCCCGCCTTGATTTTTCCTCTTCGGCTAACGGTGATTCTATTTGTGTTGAAGGGGTCTGTTTGACCCTCGTCGAGAAGTCTTCATCTGATGATGGTTGGCTCCTCTCTTTTGATATCGCCTCAGAGACATTGCGGGTGACAACTCTTGGGGCGTTGCAGGAAGGTGATCTTGTCCATCTCGAACGGTCCTTGGTCATTGGAGACCGGCTCCACGGTCATTTCGTGACCGGTCATGTCGATACGGTTGCTACGGTGATGGAGGTGCTCGAAGAGGGCGAGACTACGAAGGTACGCCTTGGTTTTCCCAGTGTTAGTCTTCCCAGTGCGAGCCGATTGGTGGCTCCAAAAGGTTCGATTACCATAGCTGGTGTTTCCCTGACGGTTGGCGAGGTAGAAGGGGATAGCTTTTGCGTGTATCTTATACCTCACACAAAGGAGGTGACTCGATTCGGAGCGCTTCGAGAGAACGATCACGTAAATATCGAGTTTGATATCTTGGCGAGATATGTACAGCAGAATTATCAAGGAGCCTGATGCCCTGAAACTTCGAATGACTAGAAACTTCGAATGACCAGGAACTTCCTTGGAAACAGTAGAAGAAGAGAGTTGAGCGTTTCATGAGGGATATCGTTTTTACCCCAATTATAGAGGTTATCGAAGCCTTTCGGAGTGGTCAGATGGTTATCATCTGTGATGATGCTGACCGAGAAAACGAGGGAGATCTCGCAATCGCTGCAGATTTTATTACAGAAGAGCACTATGCCTTTATGATGAGAAATGGGCGTGGGCTTGTGTGCGTTAGTGTTGATCCACAGATCGGAGAACGTCTCCAGCTTCCACTCCAGGCGCTTGAGAACAATTCGGCCTTTCAGACTCCATTTGCTCCATCAATTACTCTAACCGAGTGTGCCGCTGAGCATTCAGCTGTTTCTGCGCGAGTGAAGACGGTCAAGCGCATGATTGATTCGGGTGCTCAGGCGAAGGAGTTCATCAGTCCGGGATCGGTTCATCCCTTGCTCGCCCATCCGGCAGGGGTTGTCGGGCGTGATGGACAAACGGAAGGGTCGTATGACCTGGCTCGACTGGCTGGCCTTCGACCGGCTGCGCTTATCTGTGAAGTGCTGCGAGATGACGGGACGATGATGCGAGGAGCAGAGCTCGTAGAGTTTGCTTCACGATGGAATATGCCTATTACTTCTGTCGCTGAAATTTTTGAGTATCGGGTAAAGCATGAAGTCCTACTTCGAGAGGAGTATCGTGGCGAGCAGCGCACAAAATGGGGAACCTGGACTGTGCGGGTGTTTCACGATGATGTTGCCCAGAAGGAGCACCTCGCCCTCAGTTATGGAGATATCAGCTCTGGAGAGGCTATTCTTACAAGAATTCACTCAGAGTGTTTAACTGGGGACGTTTTTGGGAGTGTGCGGTGCGATTGTGGGCCGCAGCTCCATTACGCGTTTGAAGCTGTGCAACGGGCTGGTGCTGGTCTGATTCTTTACCTTAGACAAGAAGGACGAGGGATTGGTCTTTCAAATAAGCTTAGGGCCTATGAGCTGCAAGATCAGGGGCGAGACACGGTTGAGGCGAACCTCGAGTTGGGGTTCCAGGCAGACGAGAGGGATTACCATGTTGCTGTGCAGATCCTGCAGGTCCTGAACGTCTCAAGTGTGAAACTATTAACCAACAATCCGCAGAAAATGGCTTTTCTAGAGAAGAGTGGTATTCCTGTGGTGCAGAGAGAACCTGTTCAGGTTGTTGTGTCAGAACATGCCAAGGCCTATATGGAGGCGAAGCGAACGAAGCTTGGCCATCTTTTTAATGAGAGTTTTTCCTAGCTGTACGTTCCTGAGCGCCTACCGGTTATTTGTTAGCTATTGGAAATTACAGCAGTTGGCAGGTGGGAACCTCAGACCCAAATTCTCACCTGGAATTTTATTGGCAGATAAATTGCAGTGATTTTCATGTATACCGAAGGCAACTGAAGTTGCCGGGAGGTCCCCCGGAGGGACAACAAATACTGCCCGTAGAATTAGCCGAAAGC
>JAGRAT010000158.1 GCA_020434495.1 Bdellovibrionales bacterium
CGGCGCGTTGGTGGCCCGGCGCGTTAGAACATCTCACAGAAATAGGCGAGCAATTTATTCGCCTCATGCACCGGCTCATACTGTGAGAGGATCTCATCAAATTGCTCTTTCGTGTGAAGATCATATTTCTCTCGATAGATCCACAGTCGCTCTCGAAGTGCTTGTTCATCAACTTCTGGATGCCCTTGGAACGCCCAAAAAGGTTTACCTTCAACACGGAAGATCTGCTCCCAGTAGGTTGCCTGAGCGAGCCGGACGCACCCTGCAGGAAGGGAAGTAATCCCTTCGCGATGTACAGTAATCATATGACCCACCATAACTTCGCCCGGAGTTCTCTGGAGTTTCGTAAGGAGCTCATCATGCAGCCCCTCTTCCGTGAGATGGATCGCAAGAGAGCAGTTCTCCTGCTCTTCTGGACAGTGCACCACCTCACATTCTAATGCCAAAGCTGCAAGCTGAAAACCGAAGCAGGAGGCAAATGTTGGAATCCCCTCTTGCACGAGGATCTTCGAGTCCTGAACCCCTAGCTGAAGAGCCTCCCGGCTGTCGTGTTCTCTAACAGAGATTGTGCTCGCTCCACCTATAAAGACTCCAACATACTTGTCGAAATGAAGGGCAGCGGCATGCGAAGCTTCCTTCCCAAGGTAGTTCCAAGCATCGAGCTGACAAACATCAATTTCTGCTTGTCTAGCAAAGGTTTCAATCTCCTCCTTAGCAACCTCTGCCTCTTCTCGGTACTGTAGTAATAGGTATTTAGACACTGCTGATTTACTATTTTCTTAACTTTCTCATAACATGGTAACGTATTGCTAACGTCGTGGGGGTAACCGCGTAGAGAGTACAGACTTATGCCAGATCCAACTGACGCTAAGCAAATTCCAGACGAACAAAACCCTCCAGGTGAGGCTACCCGCTCCTCCTCGGGCCTTGAGGCCACACCAGTGGCGGATGCGCGTGGTCCATTTCGGGCAATTAGCAAGGGGACAGAACCTCATCTGACAATAACCCTTCCCGCTGAAATGACAGCAAAGGACTTCCTCTCCCTCTCAGTTGAAGAATCTGTTGCACTGTTAAATACGGCTCTTGCTCCAGAGGGATTCTCTTTGGATCCAAATTTTCGACTTAAAGATGATGACACTCGATTTGGGTATGCAGATCTTGTTTGCGGGACCGGCCCTAGTGAGCAACAGGTGGTAGCCAAGTTTATTGGGGCAAACTCACGTGATGAGACAATGCGACTTGTGTTCCCTTACAACAATCTTGAGAAAGACTTTGTTGGCCTATCCGCAGCGAAGCGAGCAGAATTTCAAGAGTTTCCAGACCTCCTTGTTGAGGTACGATTTCACGATGGAGAGCTTGCAGCAGTTGTCATGGAAAAAATAGAGTTTGCAAGCGGCCAAGAGGTGATCAACCTCGTCAGGACTGCGGACACCGAGAAAAGAGCGGATATGCACGCTGCGGTGCTCAGCTTGTATGACCGCGCTGAGAAACAAGCAGGGCTAAAAGCCTGGGATTTTCAACTTGAAGATCTCGTTTACGACACGAGCGGAAAATTAAGAATTGTTGATGCTGGTTCGTTTCTGCCAGCCGAAGGTCCACCTGGACTTCCAGCCAATGTAAAGAACCGCTTTGCGCGTATTTTCGGCTCAGGGTCTTTTCAGCAAACTTATGAGGACTTAGAGGAGAGTGCTTAGCGTTTATCAAGAGCCGCGGATCATTCGGTTCTCTTATTCGCCTCAGATAACCGTTCTGCAAACTCTCGAGACATCGCGAGCAGAAACTCAATGCCACCTCTTGGCGTTCGCTGTAAGAACTGTTCTATCACCGTCTTTGGCAGCTCTATCAGGGAAAGGTCTGTCAACGCTTTCACCGATGCGGACCGTGGAGCGTCCAAAAGCAAGGACATCTCACCAAAGTGATTCCCCTTCTTCAACTTAGCGATTCTCGCTCCTCCCTTCAGAATCTCCACTTCTCCCTCCAAAATAACGTAGAGAGAACTCGCTGGATTTTCGCCCTCCAATACAATATCGGCCCCGGCTTCAAGGCGGTGAACAAATCCTGACTGAACCAGTGCAACAACATCCTTCATATCGAGTTGTTGAAAGAGGTTCACTTCCTTCAGAATTTCAACCTTTAGCACCACCTCTTGACTGTGAGAGGTTTCGGCCTCTGCATTCTTGTCATCAGGAACAACATCAAGAAAGACAACGCTCACATTGTCGCTCGCCTGTCGCTCTTCAATAATCTTCTCAAGTGCTGGCACAAAATCAGCTTTGATATTATCGGAAACAAACTTCAACAAGGCATCGTGATCATCAAAAAGATCGTAAAACCCGTCGCTACACATGAGCAGATGATCCCCCAGTGCAAGCTCAAAAACGAGCGTATCAGCCTCAACCCCCTCGTAGACGCCAACGGCTTTCGTCAGAACGTTACGGTACCGGTGGCTGTTCACCTCCGCAGGGGAAATCCTCCCCTCAGCAAGAAGTTGAGCTGTAATTGTGTGATCATGAGTCAGTTGGTGGAGCACTCCGCCTCGATAGAGATACAACCGAGAGTCTCCAACATGCCCGAGAATGCCATTTCCATCTCGATGAACGAGAGTAGTAAGAGTGCTTCCCATTCCATGAAGTTTGCTATCCTCTTTAGCCAACTTGTGAACCACTTGCGATGCACTGGAGATGGCATCTCGTAAATATTTTTCCCAACGGTCTATATCCTGCACAGAAGATGCTTGAGCATCTGGATCAAATGAATCACCAAGGATATTGGCAACAGTCTCTACAGAGAGTTGAGATGCCTTCGCTCCGCCGACATGCCCACCCATTCCATCCGCCAATAGATAGATCTGACGCTGGTCATCAATCTGAACGAGATCCTCATTAGCTGTTCTTACCGGACCAGTAACTGAGTACGATTTCCCTCGTAATTTCATACCTCTCTCCTCATGCTCAGCGGCCTCACACCCCCAACCCCAAAACGCAAACGCCATTCTAATGAATAACGAGAACCCAAATGCCGCTGGCTAGGCATCCAAACCCCTGGCTACACGAAGGTCAGGCTTTTAAGATGCCCGTAGCTCACATTTCTACTCTCTCTTAAGGAAGCGAACAATGAAAAAGACCTGGTGCACTCTCATTCTCCTCTTCGTCTTTGCCTCTATTTCTGAAGCGCAACAGATTTCGGTGACTCAGTTGCCTGCGACTTACAATGGGGAAACGCTAATCGCTATCGACACCAACGGAACAACCACTAGCGCAACTATCGCGAACCGTACTGCTTCCGTTTCAGTAGCAACAACCACTGCACGGCTTTACATTCGATCTGGTGGACAGATTGTTGCCGCTATCGTTGGGCCGGTCTGCACAAAAAAAGGGTGCAAGTCTCGTAATGTTGCACTTGCAGCAAAGCGAAAGAGAATTCGAGTAGGAAAAGATAAAGGAGATGGGGTCCTGGTTGCGAAAGGGACAGTCGCGCAGTTGAAGAAGGCCTTTGATAAATCCGTTCGGGAACGAAGGAGCGTTATCGTTAGCTCCATTGGCTCAGCTGGTTTGGCAAGTGTGGTCACCACGGCTTTAAGCGCTCTTGATCTGAAAAATCTCGCTATAGAAGAGCTTGATAGCGACAATGACGGCCTGGTTGACCTCGTTGATGCCGATGATGACGGTGACGGCATCTTGGACAATTACGATCCGGACGCTTCAAAGCCAGGTCCCGTTACTGGATCGACGCAAACAGAGTTCCCGGTGTTTTCAAATTTTAAACTCGGAATGGAACAGACCATTAACCTTCACGCCACCGGCATCGATGACGAAACTCTCGACACTCGGCTTGCGAACACGCAGACGCTTGCTATTGGAGTAGCTGGAGAGACTGGCGAAACGACTGAGCTTGACTGTGGAACCCTCTCCTACTGCTCCTCAGGAGGGACTGGCACAAAAGTAGATGATATGAGCGATTTTCCAGGTACAGCCGGAGGCGCAAATGACGCTGACAGCGATGGTCTTGGAGAGATCACTAAGGGAATGACCGGTGATTTCCAATTGATGACCGGTGCTAGTGCTGGTGATATTTCTGGTGGAGACACTTTCATTCAACGAATATCCAATGGCACAACTGAAAGGCTGGCCACGGGAATGCTCAATTTCGTGTTTAACAGCACCCCAGCTATCAAGACCTTGGCGGTGAACAGTGGCACTGCTCAAAGTATCGACTATGCAGCAACTCCAATCCTTGGGTCCAATTCGAATTGCTTTATTGCTCCACCAACTGGAGATGTATCAGTTACGATTGAAGGATGGCGACCGCAGCGACCGGGAGAGACAGATGCTGGAGAAGCGGAGTACGTTGACCTTGGAAATTCACTGATCACTGCCGATATTCCAAACGCCCCCTGCACACTGAGCGGGATGGGCGGATGTATGGGAATGGGACCAGGAAACTGCGCCTCATCATCATACACGACCTCAGATCCGAATCTTTCAGTGGTCACAGATGGAGTACAAGATAACCGAGGTGACGTCGATGCAGATGCAACAAACACTTATGCCCTCACCCTAAATCTGACGAACTGCTTAGCGACTGCCAACTCTGGTGCCATCGCTTGGAATCTCGGAGAAACCCTTTTTGTTGACTTCCAGTTTCGGAGTGCTTTTGGAGATAACGCCGCTCAGAAGTTCTGTATTATCCGCTCAGCAGGGTAGAAAAGCTGCGTAATTACTTGCAAAAATTTAGTCCCTTGGATTGAATCTACCCCTACCACCGTAAGGAGGAGGGATAAACTATGGGGGATTTACACGAAGAGCTTTCCGCATTTGCCAGCAGCGCTCCAGAGGTGGTCTTTGAATGGAGCGACCGAGAGAGCGATGCGAGAGGATGGCTCGTCATCAACTCACTACACGGCGGAGCTGCTGGGGGCGGAACTCGGATGAGACTTGGCCTCGACAGAGACGAAGTCGCTGCTCTTGCAAAAACAATGGAGATCAAATTTACGGTCTCTGGCCCGGGAATTGGTGGGGCGAAGTCCGGAATAAATTTCGATCCTCGAGACCCTCGCAAAAAGGACGTCCTTGCTCGTTGGTTCAAAGCAGTCACTCCGATACTGAAGACATACTACGGAACAGGTGGAGACTTAAACGTCGACGAGATCCGGGACGTCATACCGTGTATTGAACAGTACGGTGTCGTGCACCCACAAGAGGGAGTAATTTGCGGCCACTTCAATCCGACAGAGGCACAAAAAATTGATAAAATCGGGCAGCTGAGACGCGGCGTTTCGCTGAAGGTCAAAGGTACAGATTACACCCCTACTCCAATTCAATTTACCGTTGCAGACCTCATTACCGGTTACGGCGTAGCGGAGAGCATTCGACACTACTACAACCTTTGGGGTGGTGACATCACAACAAAGACCGCTGCAATTCAAGGATGGGGGAACGTCGGAGCTGCGGCCGCGTTCTACCTCGCAAAAATGGGCGCAAAAATCGTTGCTATTAGTGACAAAGATGGCGGAGCCTACAAAGAAGAAGGGTTTACCTTCGAAGAAGTAAGTGAACTCTTGAAGAACAAAGATGGAAACGTTCTTAAATGTTTTGGAAAGCTCACCGCTGAAGAGATAAACGAAAAGTTCTGGACATCTGGAGCGAGTATCTTTGTCCCGGCAGCAGCCTCTCGTCTAATCTCAGCAGAGAATGTTGCAGCCCTAATTGAAGGCGGAGTAGAAGTCATCTCCTGTGGGGCAAACGTCCCGTTTCAAGAAGAAGGAATGTTTCTTGGACCTCTAACCCAGGAAGCCGATCAAAAAACCAGCCTTATTCCAGATTTTATA
Organism: Bdellovibrionales bacterium; assembly: GCA_020434495.1. Lineage (GTDB taxonomy): Bacteria > Bdellovibrionota_C > UBA2361 > UBA2361 > RFPC01 > RFPC01. Next base: position 5,828 of record JAGRAT010000158.1, read on the forward strand.
GCGAACTGTGGAATGGCAAGAGCGTTTTCGTACCTCATGTCAGATGAAGCAGACCTAAGTGAAGAGGCGATTTTCGCTGATACCTCAAAGACAATCGAGAATGCGTTGCTGGAGATTCACAACCTCGGACCCGACAAAACACACCTCACTGCACGGGCCCTAGAAATGGCTCTCATGAAAATTCGAGAGCGGCAGCTTTCGGCACAAGAGATGAAGCGGTACGCTACCGGTGCCGCGAGATAAGAGGAATTCACGACCGTTTTGAAGAAAGGAGAGATTCGATGGAAGAAATTAAGGGCGATTTTCGAGAATCATTAGCTGATGCGGTTATCGAGAACATCTCGGTAAAGGACGATCAGGTGCTTGAAATTTCACTGACACTCTGGAATGAGGAACCGGCAGTTTTGTCGTTTTTCGACTCGAAGCGGTGGAGCACCGACGATTTCTCTTCACTTTCTGGAACCGTCTTAGAGTACCTGAGCGAGCTCCCAGCAGATGAGTTCTTTGCGAGTTCTATCGGGGAAACATCTGCAGAGAGCCTAAAAAACTTTGCGCTCATTGATTTTGATAGCCAGCCTGTTTTTCGGGTAGTAAGCAGCCGGGTGCAGTTTAAAACTTCCTCACCGGCACTGCTCTCCTAAGAAAGATATCAAACTACGCCAGAGTTTAAAAAGGGACTCCTAGTTCACGGCCCGCCAGGTCACAGATCGATAGGTCTTATACCAGAATTTGGCGAGCTCACCGCCACCACACCGTTGGCAGACCGATTGAGCAGCCGATGCACAAGCGCTTTCCGCAAAACGCTCTGTCGCTTCGACATCCTTTTCGTAGCTACCGGGAGGCGGGGTCCACCCATTGCAAGAGATTATCGGTTTCTCACAGGTAAAGTGACAACGCACGACCAACTCGGGATCATCATCCGTAATAGGAGGATCACCCTCGAGTTCAAAAAACATATCTACTGGATCTCTTTCAGCGAGAAAATCACTAACTCCTTCCTCCGCTGAAACAACTTGAACAGTTGTTATTGAAAGCGTTACAACCCAAAACGCGAATGCAAGGCATCCCTTCCTTTTTACCATCTCTAAAACCTTCAATACCGATCTCTCGCAATCTCTAGAAGCACAAAAGCTCTCAACGAGAAATGCGAGGTAATCCTTTACCCAGACCGAAAGCGAAGGAAATTCAAGGCGTTATGAAACTACGTTGAATTATCCCCACATAAGACATCATCCCCATACTAAAGTTATGGCTCAAATGAGCTTCCAGTAACTTAAGAATGCAAATTGATGGATGTGCGCGCACAAACTCCCCAATTGCCCGAGAAGTTAAGGCGGGGATGGGGAGCGGCCTCGTCAGGGTGAGTTTTAACGCGAGGAGCGCGAAGCATTTGATTTTAATACCTTCGTTAACATCGAGTCCTTTTCGTCTAAAACAGGCGGATGTCTCCAGCTTCATAAGCTTAACTTGTTGGTCGTGAGTGCCCTCCTGTAATTAGAAGCTCCCGTAGAGCACATCGTCTAAAAATCTCTGTATATCATCTCCGTGGCCGGGCGATGTGGAGATTACCAATGGATATTCATTGCAAGGCCCTCGCAGGTTTGCTGATAGCAATTACCTCAACCACCCTCATCGGGTGCGCCTCAGAAGTCAAAATAAGAAAATCAACTCCCGCTCCCTACTGCACCGAAGCAGGATGTGAAACAAGCGCCTCGAGAAAGAGAGAAAGCTGACTTCAACAAAAGAAACTTCAATTTGTACTGCCCGCAAATGAAATTCCCGGTCTCAATGAAATTCCCG
>JAGRAT010000015.1 GCA_020434495.1 Bdellovibrionales bacterium
TCGGCATCCGTCCCTACGGCGCTACTCGCAGCAGTAGCGTTCTTTATTGGATCAGCAATTGGTGCCTCAGGTGCAATTCCAAGAGTGCTGAGGATGAGGCCTCTGATTTCGCTGGCGACTTCAGGATTCTCCTTGAGGAAGATCTTTGATCCTTCTCGTCCTTGTCCTAGTCGTTCTCCTTTATAAGAATACCAGGCGCCAGCCTTGTCGACGATTCCATGTTGAACTCCAAGATCGATGATTTCACCTGTTTGGCTGATCCCTTCATTGAAAATGATGTCGAATTCTGCCTCTCTAAATGGAGGAGCGACTTTGTTCTTCACCACCTTAACTCGAGTCCTGTTCCCAGTAACTTCACTGTTATCCTTAATGGCACCAATTCGTCGGATATCCAATCGAACGGAGGAGTAGAACTTTAATGCGTTCCCTCCGGTTGTTGTTTCAGGTGAACCAAACATTACACCAATTTTCATTCGGATTTGGTTGATAAAGAGAATGGTAGCTTCTGACTTTGCAGTCAGAGCCGTTAGCTTTCTCAGTCCTTTGCTCATCAGGCGGGCGTGAAGTCCCATCTGCTGATCGGACATTTCCCCATCAATTTCTGCACGAGGGACGAGCGCCGCTACTGAGTCGATTACTACTAAATCAACAGAGCCGGAGCTGATAAGGGTTTCGCATATCTCCAAGGCTTGTTCTCCGCAGTCTGGCTGGCTGACGAGCAGTTTGCTTGTATTCACTCCGAGCTTTCGAGCGTATGAGACATCTAGGGCGTGTTCTGCATCAATAAAGACTACGGTGCCACCCTGCTTTTGACATTCTGCAGCAAGGTGTAATGCCAAGGTAGTTTTCCCAGAAGATTCTGGCCCATAAACTTCACAAATACGTCCCTTCGGAAGCCCACCAGCGCCGAGAGCAATATCAAGTCCAAGGCTTCCTGTCGGAATTGCTTCGAGTTCTTCAATCGCATCACTAGCCAGATTCATAATGGCACCTTTGCCATACTTCTTCTCTAGCTGTCCGAGTGCAGTTTCGAGTGCTCGGCCCTTTTCCTTTTCGTCAGTTTCCTTCGCCATAGTTCTTCTCACCTTTTGTTAATAGCAATGGTTGTAAAAAATATCAGTTTGAACGTCTTGCTGTTTATCTCTTCCAATACTAATCGAAAATTTGAGCAATCATGTTCCGGAATTTCAATAAGAATTAGTGGTATTCTCGTATCACCCCAATCAAACGACCTTGGACCGAAACCTCGTCAAGAGTCATGGGGCTCATCGAGGCATTTGCTGGTATAAGCATGACTTTTCCGGTCTTTAACCGTCGATAGGTCTTTAAGGTGGCAGTGCCATCTTCCAACAAAGCTACTACGATCTGTCCATTATCTGCGTACTCCTGCTTTTTGATAACTACGAGGTCTCCATCGCAGATGTGCGCGTCTATCATTGAGTCCCCACTTACTTCTAAGCAGTAGACCTCTCCTCTCCCATCAATCATGTTAGCGGGGATGTCTATCATCGTAGAGTTTTCTATCGCTTCAATCGGAAGCCCAGCTGCGATTGTCCCAACAAGAGGAACTGCCGTCGGTCCAAGCTCGGGGGTAGAGATATCAATGAGTTCAATCATTCCATCTTCGCCTCTTCGAATGAACCCTTTGTTCTCGAGTCTTTCGAGGTGAAAATGAGCGGTAGAGAGTGACTTCACTCCAATGTGCTGTGCGATGTCTTTAAGGGTAGGGCCATATCCATTTTCAGCAATAAAATTTCGTAGAAATTCAAGGGTTTGTCGTTGAACAGGCGCTAGCGTACTAGATCGGAATGTGTCAGAGGATTCAACTATCTGGGCAGGTTTCTTTCCCTTAGCATTCGCTCCCTTCACTCTCCCCAATTGTTGTGAGGTAGAATCCGGCTTGGCTAATGTTCGAGATTTATTAGTTTTCGCACTATTTGTGGATTTTTTCATAGTGGTCACTTTCCTGGTGGTCACCTTTTTACTGGTCATCTGTACGCCCTCTCTTGGCTATGCACAAAGGTAATATATAGAATATATATAGAAGTGCAACCCCTAACTTGTTCGTTTTGTGTCTGGTTCTCGTGCTTTGGGGCTTGGACCCTCTTCCAAAGGTAGGCAGTTCGATTTAGGTGGGTTTACCTATTAACCTTCTCGAACCGTGAGCCGATAAGAATATATTGGCAATCAGTTTCTCTGTTCGTGTGCTTATTACCTACTTCTTGGACCTTTAATTTTTATGAAGAAAGAGATCCATATTTTGCTCGTAGATGATCAGCCTGGTTACTGTGAGTTCCTTGAGATGTCATCAGATATTTGGAACGAACACTTTAGTGTGATGTTGACTCACGTGAAGAGCGCCGAGGAGGCGGTGAGTGAGCTGCAAAGTATGACCCCGAACATAATTGTTGTTGATGCGCATCTTCCCGATACCAATACTTTGGATTTTGTGGAGCGATACTCAGTGGGGGAGTCTCCAATAGTTGTCACTAGCGAGGAGCATTCGCTCTCTCTTGAAGAGAGCGCAATTTATCATGGTGCCGCAGCGTACATACCTAAGACAAACGATCCCGATGAGGTGGAGTTCTTTTTTGCAAGGCTAGCTGAATTATCCTCTGCTCCAAGAGAGATTCACTGACGCTCGGTTGAAGATCAGCTATTTTGCCGCGTTATAGCATTCTACCAGCTTACCTGTAGCTCCAGCGATTCATTGGGATCCAGTCCCGTAGCCGCGCCAGTCACGGCGATGTAGCTTTTCCCTTTGAGGAATACTTCCGACAGGAGAGGCTTCGGTGCTTCACGTCCCTCTGGTTTTCCTGGGGCAACGATTCGAGTTGTCATCTTTACCCGATCCTTGCTGGCGTATTGAGGGAGAACGACAACAGCCTTTACCTTTTCAACCAGGGACATCCTCGGACGAGGAAAATGCCAGGTCAGCGATTCATTCCCAAACTTGTCTTGCAACGGAACACCTTGAATATCATAGATGACTTCAAAGGTGTTGTTTCCCTTCTTTAAAGGTTTCGATTTATCTCGAAGTGCAAGAGCGCCATCGCCTTCTCCCCCCATGAACTCTGGGGTCACAGATGTGCCATTAACAGACCCTGACTTTAGAGAATAGCTAATGGGAAGTACTTCCCCTCCAGGAGCTTTATAAGAGGTCGGTGTCGGGAAGCGATATCCGTAAAGTTTGAAGTCTGTATCCAGGTACGCGACAGCTTCTTCGGTTACATAGAGGGTTTTTTTCTCGTTTCCAGGCGCGTCCTCCACTATGACTTCTGCGGTGTAGTCGATGAACTTTCGTTTCTCGAGTTCGGCTCTGAACTCTTGCTTTGCGAAATGAAACTTGGCGACAAAATAAGCAACTTGGCCCACCACAAGGGCAATGAACAACGCCCCGGCAAACCACCAGGGAGAGAGATTCTTGATTCGGCCAATAAGGTGCTTTCTCCCTTGTTCCTCCTGATAGTCTTTGAAGAACTTCTCCTTCGGTTCTTCTTTCTGTTTGCTTCCTTGTGCTTTTTTTTCGTGTGCCATGAATGTGCGTGACTTCCAATGCTCTTAAGTTAAGAGCAGGAGGAACTAAAATTTAGACAGGAGGATATTTTCATCGTCCGTCAGTATATATTCCGAATGAATCGCTCAGAACCCCCTTTCTGTGTTGTTCGTTTACAGCCCGCACGGGTAGTAGGAGAACTCGCAGGAGAAAGTGAGGGGGTTTAGCCCGGGTTGGAGTCAGCAAGAGTGGCCACAACGGCAACGCTGTCGATTGGGCTGTCTGTGTACCGGAACGCACTACTTGACGCGTTGCTTGCCCGAGCAAGGTCTCCCTCAATAGCCCGCACACGAAGTAGCGTCTCCTCAGTTCCGGTTATTTGAAGCTCGCTAACTGGCCACTTCAGACTCTTCTGAGCAGCGGTCTTCACTGCCCGAACCTCCCCGATGACGAGTTTCCCAAGTTCGAATAGCTTGGGGTCTCCCTTCGGAGCGAGTTTTGCAACTGTAGTGCTCTCTGGCCAACGACTCTTATGAATGGAATCGTCTCCCCTCCCATAGCTTGCCCCCCAAACCTCTTCTGTTACGAAAGGAAGTACTGGAGCAAAGAGCTGTAAAAATGTTTTCAAAGAGACTGAGAGGGTGATAAGCGCGGATCGACGCTCTGCTGAATCCTCCTCTGCGTAAGAGCGAGATTTCACGAGTTCTAAATAGTGATCACAGAAATCCCAAAAGAGCTCCTCTGTCACCTGTAGCGCATGAGCGTAATCAAAACGAGAATAGGATGTCGTTGATGCCTCTACGACAGCAGAAAGCCGAGCAAGAAATGCTTGATCAAGCGCCTCTGAAACTTCTCCTTCGAGGTAGTCGGTCGGGGAAGCCTCAAGCCTTTCAAACTGCGATAAAACAAATTTGCTTGCATTAAATATTTTTGTAACGAGTTTGCGACCGATGCCAAATACTTTGTCATCGAATGCTGTATCAGTGCCGAGCCGGGCGCGGGCCGCCCAGTAACGAACTCCATCGCTTGAATACTCATCGAGCAGATGCCCGGGGGTTACCACGTTCCCCTTTGATTTACTCATCTTCTTTCTATCTGGGTCGAGAATCCACCCACTTAAGCAGATGTGCTTCCAGGGAATGGACCCTTCATGGAGCATCGCCTTAGCAATAGTAGTGAACGCCCAGGTCCGAATAATGTCGTGACCCTGAGGTCTCAGATCCATAGGGAAGAGAAGCTTGTGGCGAGCGTCGTCGATGCGCCAGTAACTCATTATTTGAGGGGTCAATGCACTTGTTGCCCAGGTGTCCATTACATCTGGATCCCCGCTGAAACCGCCTGGCTGATCGCGTTGCTCTTCTTTGAAACCTTGGGGTGTATCTGAAGTTGGATCAATTGGAAGCTGGTCTTCTTTTGGGAGAATGGGACTGTCGTAATCCAGAGTCCCGTCTGTGCGAACGGGGTACCATACAGGGATAGGAACTCCAAAATATCTCTGTCTACTGATACACCATTCCTGATTTAGCCCTTCAACCCAGTGTTGATATCTGGTGTACATGTACTCTGGGTGCCATTTCACCTGGCTTCCGAAGTGCAACAATTGCTCTTTTTGGTCTAGTACCTTTACGTACCACTGTCGAGTAGGGACGAACTCCAGCGGGCGATCCCCTTTTTCGTAGAATTTCACTGGGGCTCTTGTCGGTCGTGGTTCTCCTACAAGTGCTGAGCCATCTCCTGAGACTGTCGATCCCGGTTCGGCGAGAAGCTCAGCTATTTTCTTCCGGGCCTGCTTTCCGAATAGACCTGCAATGTGGCTGTAGTGCTCAGTGGCTTTTTCGGCACTATCAGACTGAAACGCCCCTTCGCCAAATGTTACTGGGAGCAACTTCCCGTCTCTCCCAAGAATCTGTTTTAGGGGCAGTTTGCTCTGTTTCCACCATTCAACATCGTGGATATCTCCAAACGTACAGACCATGAGTATTCCGGTTCCCTTTTCGGGATCTGCATGTTCGGCTGCCCGAATAGGTACTCGCGCATGAAAGAGAGGGGTAATCGCTTCTTTCCCAAAGAGCGGCTTATACCGTTCGTCGTCCGGATGTGCGACTACGGCGATGCAAGCTGCAAGCAGCTCTGGACGAGTTGTCGAGATCTGAAACTCTTGATCGGAATCAGCAACTTGGAAACGAATGTCGTGGTAAAGCCCGTCTTGCTCTCGATCTTCAAGCTCTGCCTGAGCTATTGCGGACTGAAAGTCGATGTCCCACATCGTTGGGCTTTCGGTGCTTATCAATTCTCCCTTATCGAAGAGATCGAGGAATGATAGCTGCGAGATCTTTCGACAGTGATCGTCGATAGTCGCGTATTCTAAATTCCAATCGACAGAGAGTCCCAAACGAGACCAAAGATCTCGAAAAGCTTCTTCATCTTCTTTTGTGAGAACGTTACAAGCCTCGATAAAGTTCTTTCGTGAGACCTCTTCTACCTCTTTTTTCCCCTTTGGATCGTGGACCGGTTTCCAGTTGGGGTTGTAGGGAACCTTTGGATTGCACTTAATGCCATAATAGTTCTGAACGCGGCGCTCGGTCGGAAGCCCGTTGTCGTCCCATCCCATTGGGTAAAATATATTTTTCCCGGTCATTCGTTGATAGCGAACAACGACATCAGTGTGGGTGTAGCTAAATACGTGACCTACGTGTAGCGAACCCGACACGGTAGGGGGAGGAGTGTCTACGGAGAAGGTCTCTTCTCGAGGCCGAGTTGAATCCCAAGAGTAAACGCCCTGTTCTTTCCAACTCTTTAAGCACTTCTCTTCTACTTCTTGGTGATTATACTTTTTCGGTAGTGTCGCCATGTCTTTTTCTTTTATTTCTAGAGCCCCGCTATTTTCTCACCGTTACGTTTTTAGCTGAACGGCTCTTTCATAGGCCATTTTGAGGCAGAGCTTAATGTTCCCTTGTATGTCGTTAGACTCTAACGAGGCAAGCCCAGCAGCTGTCGTTCCTCCAGGCGATTTCACCTGTGTTTCCAGCTCTGGAAGAGTATGCGCAGATTGTTCGTAAAGAGAAACCGCTCCTTTTACCACTTGGCACAGTACCTGTTTTGCCTCTTCTGGGGCGAAACCAAATTCAACGGCTTGTTCGTGCGCTGCAGCCAACAGGTGAAAGATAAACCCTGGCCCAGACCCGATTATCGCAGTAGCCACATCAATCAGATCCTCTGATGCAACAACTGTAACTGTGCCGCTTGCCGAAAAGAGATCTTTTGTAAGAACGAGTTGTTCGGGGGTTACGTGATCGCTCCCATGAATCGCAGTTGCGCCGAGCCCAATCTGTATCGGGAGGTTTGGCATTGCGCGAATGATTGGAAGGGAATTTCCGAGATCCGAATTTCCGAGATCCGAATTTCCAAGATCCTCTGTGATGCTCTGAATAGAGCGTCCTGCCATGATAGAAATGACAAATGATTCCTGTGAGAGATGTCGTGCTATCAAAGGCAGAGTAGTTGCAGATTGCTGTGGTTTGATTGCGAGGAGTGCGCAATCAAATTTACTGCCTTCCGGAAGTTCCGAGAAATAGGTGATTCTTTCATCGCCTTCTAACGTCTTTGCAACGGAGGGATTGGGATCGACAAGAGTGAGATCCCAATTGGGCAAAGCATTTGTTGCAAGCACTCCCTTGACTATGGCTCCTCCCATGTTTCCGACGCCAAGAACGAGAAGGTTTTTTCGATTCTTCAAGGCTGGCAAAACTACCCTCGTCCACGTTCTTCGTTTTCTACTTCAACAACTTGATCTTCAGAGAGGTTCAAGAAGGCAAGCATCTGCGAAATCAACGTTTCGTAATCTTCCTTTTTCCCCATGTTCAATCGGTACTCATTAATGACTTTGATCTGCATATCTTTGGACCACATATCCCAGGCTTCTTGAGAAATATGGTCAAAGATTTTCTGTCCAATTTCCCCACCGAAGGGAGGCTTTTGGAGACCAGCGGCTTCTTTCCCTAGCTTTTTACAGGTTACTAGCCGTTCTTCTGTCATTTTAGAGCTCCTCAAAGAAAAAAAGCATGATGAATAAGAAAAAAACACCAAGGCAACCTAGTGAAATCATTTAACTTATTCAATAAATTCGAAACTGCCCAGTATAATTACATAGTTGAGTATTAATTTATACAAATCTGTGACAAGTGCTCCAAGGACATCTGGAAAACTCGCTAACCATGAAGGTTACCTCTCGAACGCAAGCAGAACGTTCGAGGATTTTCGGAGGTGTCTATGGAAAAGAGCTTACGACTCGTTGAAATCCGGGAAGATGAAGGGAAGAGAAGCGATTCTCAGCTTGTTGCCCTAACAAAGGGAGGAAATGAAGAAGCGTTTCTCGAACTCGTGGAACGTTACACAGAGAAAGTGCAGCATCTCGCGATGCGCATTACCCGAAGCGAGCAAGACGCCGAAGAAGTTGTCCAAGAAGTTTTTATTACTCTCTTTACAAAGATAAAGACCTTTCGTGGAACCTCAGCATTCTCTAGCTGGCTCTACCGAGTCACTTCAAATGCTGCGTTCATGAAACTTCGTAATCGCCGAAAGCACTCAGCTTCTTCGTATGAGGAAGTTACTGAAAACGGAGGAAGTTGCGAGTCTGTACGTCAGCGTAGCGATTCATCCGATGTAAACTACATCTCAACTCGACATGAACTACGACAGCTCATCGAGGAGGCTATCGAGGCTCTTCCGTCTGAGTACCGAAGCATCTTCGTACTTCGAGATGTTGATGGACTTTCGAACCACGAGGTTGGAGAAGTGTTAGGTCTTTCAGTTCCAGCAGTGAAGTCGCGACTCCATCGAGCACGGCTCATGCTCAGAAAAAAACTACAACGCTACTACCAAGACTACTACGACGCTGACGTACTTCAGCTCGGAAGCGAGTCCACCGGTTGGAACGGAATGGACGCTCTGAAAGCTGCCTAGACATCGGAGTGGTTAGAGCAAAGAGCCCCGATGTTGAGTCATTCTGGAGAGGGTGGAATCACGTTGGGTTGGTAGAAACCATTCAGTTTGGCGTCTACATTCGGCTTCCAAATTCGGGAGTGGTGAAGAGTTCGGCCAAAATTTCACCTCTTTACTTCGTGCCTACTCAATACAGTGGAGGCTGTTGATTAAAGGTCGATAACTTGATCATACCAAAAACTTCTCCAGGTCTGCTCGTCGCCGGGACGAAGTGAAATTTTGAGAAAACCATTCGCCCTTCCATAGCCAGAGTTGTCTGCATTCATAGAATTCCATCTTTCAACCCACTTTTGCAAAATCGGAAGATATTGTGAATTCGCGGTCGACAGCTGTGAACCCAAGGTGTTTATATACGCAGCGGTTGGGGTTCCTATATAGTAAAACGGCGAATGTGATAGCAGTTCATAGCTACAACGTTCAGGCGAACGACTATAAATTCCACCAAGCTGAGCGGATTGAGTCGCTATCATTGATGGCCCGGTAGGAATGCCAAAGTGTTTTATTACAGAAGCGTCGCTCCAGGTTACTTTTCCGTTTTGGTGGCAGTTATTATCCAGTTCTCGTTCGAGCTCAACCAAAAGGGACGCGAGAGTTCTGCCGTCCTGGCGAGTGAGTTGTTGAGCCAAATCTTCGGGGGTTAAAAGTGAGGAATCGAGAAACTTCATGATGCTAAGTGTTAGCGGTTTTCGCTGAGAATCACTCACCTCTCGAAGTTTATCGTACAACAGATTAGCGACAAGAGTTTGTTGGTCATCCCGCACTCGCCCGTCGTAGCCTCTGAGGATATTCACAATGTAGAGGGCTCTTCGGTGTCGCTCGGGCGAGAGAGATTGTCTCCCCCACACATCGAACAAAGCGGTGGCAACTTGCACTGCTCGGTGAATTGGCCGGGAATAGGTGTCAGTTGCAAAATCTATCAGTTCCTCCAGAGTCAGACGTTTGCCCTCATTCATCCATCGTCGAGCTTGGGCGGTTGCTACGTCTTGGCGCGTTGTGAGCCCACGCATTCCTCGCATCGGATTCATATAGCTCGGTAACGTTGAATCAAGCTCGGCACATCCCTCACCGAAATGTTCGAGTGAACCGTTATGACTGACGGCAAAGGGTTGGCGGAGGCAGGTTGGTGCTTCGTGCTCGCCGCGGGTAATCGTCTCTCGGGATGGTGTATGAAAGAAGAGATTATCTGATTTGGTTGCCATGGCGTTTTGGCGGCCTTGGTTTAAGGCTCCGTAGCTGAAACGTTGGAACGAGGTGGAAGAGGAGTCGCGTACGGAGTAGTACCCCGTCTCTCCCCAGTGAGGAAGGTCTCCTCGTTTAATCAGTCGTTCGTAAGCGGGACCATCGCCATTTAGACCGTAAATGGCTCTCATGATTAGTCCGTTTTGTGCTTTGGCAATGGACTGCTGAAGCCGTTGGAGAATTGCGTATCGTTTCCCGGTCATTGGATCCGTTGCTTCCCCTATTTGAGTTCCAAGGTGTGGCGCCTTTCGAAACGTTCTCTTCTTTGTCCCTCCGGGGCGAAGAGTTTGATAGGAAACCAGTTCGAAAGAGGTCCATTTTCCTTCCTCGTTCTTAAACTGATTGCCTCGGACTTCGGCAAGAAAAAGTTGGCTGCGAGATATCGGATCTGCGGTAAAAGCGGTACCGTGGTAGAACGATACTTGATGCGGAGCGGCGCCCGGTGTCCCCCCGTAGTAAGCAAGCAGCACGCGCTGCTGCTCCCCATCTGTGGTGCTCGTATGAAGTTCCACAAATTGCAATTTGAACTTATCGGTAAGGGACGAGCCCTCAAGAGAGGGAAGATGTCCTCCTCCAGAAACAGTTGCAAAATTTTCTTCTTTGAAGAACTCCGGTCCCAAAGCAAATGCATTTGACATTCCTGGGAATTTTTCGTCGAGTTTTAGAGACCCTATAGCCAAGCTTTTGCTGATATTGGTTGCTGATGGCGCGAGTGACGACCCCAGCCATCCGCTTCTTCTTAAGGTTTCGAATCCTCTTCGCACTTCGTCCGTGTAATAGAGATCGCTATCGGATAGCGATACTTCTATGAGGTCTTGGGTCGTAAGCTGCAAGGCTGCCTGGAAGATGCCGGTTTCAAAGAGCTTTGCGTAAGTACTATGAAAGTATCCTTGATGAGCTCGAATTACGGTCTTGAATCCCTGAAGCCAGTTTTCAAGCACTCTAATCGCACGAGGATCGAACTCAGCTCGAGATGCCGCGGCACGTTTCTCAATTTCATATCGGTTTAGAAAGTCTTGAATATCATAATAAGTATATCCCCCAGTGGACTCCCTATCGAGGTACCCCTCGTTCGAGACTAATCGAAGATTGAGCGGGATGAGGCCAGGATGGGAGAATGCACTGCTGGTTATATAATCATTAAATTTTTGAACGTTTAATTCCTTGGGGGGATTCGGGAGATGAAGGAAAATATGGAGTAGACGCTCAACTGGAAACTGCCATACAGCCATTGCGCCGACAATTTTGTGCATCGAGATAAAACTTTCTTCATGTGACGCGCTGGGAGTTAGAGCGGTAATCTGAATGATTCCGTGGTCATCGATTCGTAACCGGAATGGGGAGGTTTGAGCTTGAGCGGGAAAGGAGCTGAAAAATATGGCCGCAGCGAGTAGGAATAGCGCTCCCAATTTGAGAGGAGTACCTGTTTTTTTATCTCTTACAGGGGGTGGCGAAAAGTCTTGACTAGTTACACAGGGAGCAATCCTCGACGAGCCGGCCAAGGTGTTCCTCATGGCGAAAATTGCAGAGAATGGACGGGGATAGCTTAAAGCATTAGGTTGCAATGCGGGAGTCATAAAAGCCTCTAGAACCTGTCATGACCCGACCTAGTAAACGTTATGGCTAAGTGTGGTAAAGTGTTACTAGGTTTTTTGCTCCTATGAATTTTCTTTTCGAGCCGAGTGTCAGCAAATAGGGTATTTAATGTTTCCTGGTCAATTGGTGATTTAGCTGGGCAAGAAAAATTGTTTTTGTAAGGGGTAAAGGAAACGTTCGACGGACCTATCGAGTTATTCGCCTGGAGCAACATGAAGGCTACCCTATTATTCCCTCACCAACTTTTCTCTCAGGCCGCGGGGCTCGCGAACGGCAACAAGGCATTCCTGGTTGAGCATCCGCTGTTCTTCAAAGAATTTCCCTTCCACAAACAGAAGCTCATGCTTCATCGAGCGTCGATGCGGAAGTATGCTGATGGCCTCAGACGGCGAGGCGTAATTGTAAACTATGTAGAAGCGACGGCAATCATTGGAGAAAGGGATATAGCCAAAATTTTCTACGATGAGCGCGTGACCTCGATCGTTGCGTTTGATCCGGTCGACGATTGGGGGCGCTCAAAGCTCGAGCAAGCATTTCAGGAGTTGAACATAGCGATAACTTGGATTGATTCACCAAATTTTCTCATGGACCGCGCCGAAATCACCGCAACTTTTGGCCCAGGGAAACCTCTTCGAATGGGATTATTTTATATCGAGCAAAGGAAACGATTGAATATCCTCATAGAGAACGGCTTGCCGGTCGGTGGTAAATGGAGCTTTGATGCCGAGAATCGTAAGCGCTTACCGAAAAATATTGTCCCTCCACCTCACTTTGAGCCGAAGGAGTGTGAGTACGTAAGAGAAGCGAGAAACTATGTGGAAAGCCATTTCCCTGACAATCCCGGAAGCTCGGAGGATTTCCGTTATCCCATAGACTCTCGCGATGCGCTCAAAGGGCTCGACGATTTCCTGGAACATCGAATTGATCATTATGGGGAGTATCAAGACGCAATCGATCAGGAAAATTCACGCTTATATCACTCTATTCTTACACCTGCTCTAAACATTGGGCTTCTTTCGCCAGATCAAATAGTTCATAGAACACTTGCCCGCCATAAGGATTCACCTATTCCGATGAATTCTCTAGAAGGCTTTTTGCGCCAGGTAATTGGATGGCGAGAGTTCGTGCGTGGAGTTTATGAGTTGAGAGGGAGAACGCAGCGAACATCGAATTTTTTCAAGCATCGGAATAAGATACCTGTTGGCTTTTGGCGCGGTAACACTGGAATAGAGCCCCTTGATAAAGCCCTAAAAGGGCTACTAAAAACAGGATATCTTAACCATATAGAACGCTTAATGCTTTTCAGTAACTTTATGTTGCTCAGTGAGTGCGACCCCGACGCGGTATATCACTGGTTTATGGCACTATTCATTGATTCGTATGATTGGGTGATGGTGCCAAATGTTTATGGGATGGGCCAGTATGCGGATGGCGGCAGCATGGTAACGAAACCCTATGTGAGCTCATCTAACTATGTGCGCAAGATGAGCCACTATAAGCCGGGAGAGTGGAGTGATATATGGGATAGTTTGTACTGGCGCTTCATGAACAAACATCGGGTTCTATTCGACAGAAATCCACGAACCCGGATGACTACAAAACATCTCGATCGCATGGGCGAAAAAAAGCTCAAAGCCTATGAACGAAGAGCTCAGGATTACCTCTCGTCTGTTGGATTTACGTAAAGGGGTGCCAAGTGGTCTCTAGAGTGAAGAAGAGAGATTTGCCTCAAAAGCTTTGTGTCATCTGTCAGCGCCCATTTGTCTGGCGTCGAAAATGGGCCAAGTGCTGGGAATCGGTGAAGTATTGCAGTGACCGTTGTCGGGGGCATAGAAGAAGGAAGTGAATTGGTCTCTACCCCGAATGAATTTTTGTAGGGAGGTTCGTTAGCCTTCTCCGGATTTACAACTGGAAGGAATAGGAATCACTAAAGCTGTTCTTGAAACGTAAGCGACTACCTGAGCGCGTGATTTACAACGCACCATTAAGGTCGGAGAGGAAGAAGGAGTCCAGAGGACCAACAGGGTAAGCGGTGAGCCGAACATTTCAGGGATAGCAGGAATCAACGTCACTTCAAGCAACTCTGACATTGCGTGAGTTTTTTGCGTTGATGGCTAAGACTCCAGGGATCAGGTCTTTCAGTCACGGAAGGAAAGGCCTGCCTTTCCTTGATCGAAGCGAGTTAGCGCTTAACCTCAAACCCTATGAGCCTCAACGCTCAACTGACAACAACCTTTAAAACGTGAATCCGCCCATTCGAAGAAACAAGTCGAACTCAGCGCCGACATTGTTGCTAATACTCGCCTCCGCTTGAAAACCGCAATTCTCAATGATGTCTGCGAAAGTTCCTGGACCAAGATCGGCAAAATCCGCAACCTGAACGGCATACTGCAAGATTCCGCCCGCAGAAAAGCCGCCCCCATCACGAGTATCATACTCGCAGAAACCACCGCAGGTAACTCTACCAAATTCTTTAAGATCAAGGTTGTATCCCGCAAATAGGTCTACTTCGACGCTGTCCCACTTGGAGTTATAATTACAAGTCGTGGCGCAGGAAAAAGAACCTACCTCACCGAGCTCAAGAAAATCTGGAGTCACCCGGCACGTCAGACCATGCTTATTATTAAAGGCGCCAAGATTCAAATTGAAATCAACGACAGTTTCGTCATTATCAAGTAAGGTATCAATGGGGTCAGCCACGAATCGAAAGGCGAAATCTAATTCTCCTTGTGCGTAAGCCATATGTGAGGAGCCTAGGCTAATCATAAATACCAATAGGGCCATGATATTGAGTAAAAGCCGTGAGCGCGATTGAGATGAAGAATTGCTCATTCCAAACTGAGAAGTGATAACCATAATAATTCCTTTTAATTAACCGAATGCCCTCCATTGGGCTTAATGTAGTTCTATTATGGAGGGTGGGTTTAAAAATATGCTTTAATGGATAGGCAAATCGATTCCCTTCCAGCTAGTAATTGTGATTATGCAGGAATTTCTGAGAATTGAGTTTTTGGAGTGAGTTTTGCTTTTGAGCGGCAGAGACTCGAGGCGTCTGAGTTTTTTTGAGTTCCTTAATGTTTCATGGCAGGAAATGAATGTCATGAACTTAAGCCTGTATCATATTGAGAAATTTCAGAAAGTTTCATTTTCCTGAGTTCTTTTCTCGCAGGAGGCTTTCTCTTTAGATAGATCTCATCTTGATTCCCTAATAGTGTAGATGACTTACGCTTAAGTTCATGACGTTCTGGCAGGAAATCTTAAAAGCTGAGCTTTCAGAGGCCTTTACTTTTGATAGAGCATTTTGTTGAGCTTTGAGACATGGGACTGGGGTGATTCGAGCTGTCTAGGAGAACAGATTTTACGTTACCGGTTTCCCAATCGTCTAGATTGCTCGGTAACAGTTGAAGGTGGGGCAGGTTTAGTTGGATTTCTTGTTTTTTGGATGAACGAATACTGCACCGGCGTGTTTCACGGTTTTGTTTTGCGCTAAGCGGCGTGCTTGAGGGGTTGTTTAACAGGTGGTGGAGCTCTCCATGGCACTTCACCGATATTCTCACAGAGTCGCTTAGTCTCAGATTGCTCTGGGATAAAGGCTTTGATTTTCATGGTAGCCCCACACTTGGGGCACTCGAGGGGGTCTATCTCGAACACTCGTTTCATTGAGGTTGCCCAATAGGGAGAGGGGCGTTTAGGAGGATCTATTTCAGGGAGCGGTCCCGGGAAATCCATCGGTACTCGCTTAGCACCGCGGGTTCGAGCTGAGTAGACTCCGACGTATCTGGTAGTTTGCTCAGGCCCGCACCGTAACGCCCATGAGCGCGGGATTTTTGTAACGTATCATTACCATCCTCAGTGCGGAGAAGAGCTGAAGATTATTCGGACTCGCCGCTATCCTTGAAACTTGTATTGTGCAGTTGTTAATTGTGCAGGCCGGTAGGGAAGAAGGGGTAAAGACATCGGTGATGCAACGTGGCCCTTGGACATTCCCATGTTCTTACCCAAGAGTAGTTTCTTCAAGAAGAAAGGCCTCAACTCCTCTAAATGCAACTACTCGCCACGGCTGATCTCCGCTGAGTAACTTCTGCACAGGGACAAACATTCTAAACTGAGAATACGATTCTCCCGCGCTTGATCGCAGGCCTCTTCGGTAAGCCATGTGTATGGGAATATTGCCGGCGTAGAGGACGATCCTTTCTACTTCTGTGGGCGCATTGTCAGTGTTCACTTTGACGGTGATGACTACGCGATCGAGCTTGAGGTCGGCCTTCGACAACCCCTTCTCAAGAGTAAAAAATCCCTGCTTAGTGGCAGGGTGGAGTTCGTCGAACTTCGGAAGACTTGTAAGCTTACTCTTGGATATAACGGCGGGTGTCGCAGCAATCGTATCACGATACTTATGTCGATAATAAACTGTGCAACGTTCGTCATTACTCGTGCATTCGGGCATCCCCTGAAATACTGCATACTGCTCCAGCCAGCTTTCTTCCGTGAACACAAAGACAGAGCTGCTGAGCATGGGAAGTTGAAATGCGCTTGGCCGCTGTGGATCAGCGCAAGAGCAGTACTGTTTAAACGCCGCTAGCGCATCCAATGTGTAGTCATGAGCTTTCCTCATCTGGGACTGTGCCATTTTCCCACCGTATCCCGACAGTGTGAGGAGGCAAAGCAGAGTAGGGAAGAGGAACCAACGAATGCTACTAGGCGGGATGAGCTTCTCCACGCAGTGGCACAGTGCGGTAATTCCAATCGCCCAGGTGATGAGCGGTAGCCAGTACATCCTGGTACTGAACACCCCAAGATGAGGATGGGGATGTAAATGGCGGTAGGTTGGAAGTGTTGAGATAATGAGTGCTATCAAAAAAAATAGTATGCCGACGGAGAGTGCCCGCTTTCTTTGCTTGTCCGACAGAGAGAAGGCTACGCCGATAAGAATCAGGAGTATAATAGCAGCAAGTCCATTTGATAGGTGACTCGCTGTCGCTGTGGCCTGAAGAAATGGGGTGGATAATGCTGCGGCTCCCCAATTGAAAAAATACGAAGTAGTAAACCCGGATAGTGGAATGAGTCGGTCATCGTATCCGCCAATATAGGTTCCGAGAACAGAGTGTCGATAGAAGAAGTACGACCCGATTGCGAGCAGGCCAACGGAAGCAAAGGCAGCTGTTCTTAACACAGCTCCCCTTGAAACTTTTCCTTCTTTTAGAAGTAATAGTGCCCCAACAGCGATGGTCAACAATCCAGGGACAACAATTCCCTTTTCATTCGAGAGAAACCCGAGCCAAAACACGCCGAAACAGCCGCATGCTAAACTCAATTGCTTAGTGGCACTGTTCGGCATAGTCCACATTCTTGAGATCGCCAAACCGAAAGCGATACAAAGAAGTAGGTACTGGTCATGTTGGTCTGAGAGCCAGTAGTTTGGCTCTGCTCCTGCGCGAGCGACCGAAAGAAACAATATGCCAATACATGCCGAGAGCAGTGACGTTTCCAAAGCGAGTACGGAGATCAACATCGCCTGAGAGAAAGAGAAGAGCGCAAGATTGAGTAGATGCATTGCAAAAGGGTTATCTCCCAGAGCCGCGTGTTGTGCTGCAAAGCCGAGTATCTGAAATGGGCGTAGCATCTGCGCCCCGAGGGAATGAGTAAAAAGGTAAGAGATGCCATTTGTTTGAACGGTCTCCAGTGCGCCTCTTAATATGGCAGCGTCTTCGTTCAGAAAACCAAAATGGAAGATGTCGGGGAATCGAAAGATAAAATTAAAAAGTATGAGCCCAAGGAAGAGCATGGCGAAACGAAGCATTTCAGGAAGATGCCACTAATTGCCAGAAAAGACGAGATAGATCCTAATGATCCTTTAGGGACTTTTCTTTCATTACTTTAGAGATGCTCTCTAGCAAGTCCTTCTTTTTAAATGGTTTGGTGAGATACCCAGTCATTCCAGTGGATACAGAGCGTTCCTGAATTTCTCGAAAAGCATGTGCAGAAACTCCCAATATGGGTACCTTACCTTTTTCTCCGCTCATTCTCCGTATCCTTCGAGTCGCTTCAAGTCCGTCCATCACCGGCATCTGAACATCCATGAGGATGAGATCAAAGTGTTGTTGCTCCAAGAGTTCGGTTGCTTCTTTTCCATCATTGGCGATGGTTACATCGTGGTTCTCGGATTCAAGGAGCCGCTTGGCGAGTTTCTGGTTTACCCTGTTGTCTTCCGCAACGAGAATTCTCAGGGCAACCTTGTTGGTGTCTTGATCGCTTAGTTGTCTCGAGGAGACGAACTGCTCCGTCTGGCCGAGGCTTTCGCTCACCGTCACATAAAATGAAAAGCAACTCCCCACCGTTTCAATGCTCTTTGCACTTATCTGACCTTGCATCAGCTGCACGAGCTGCTTTGATATCGCTAGCCCAAGTCCTGTACCGCCGAATTTTCGAGTCGTTGACCCATCTGCCTGAGTGAAGGCATTGAAGATCGTTTCAAGTTTGCTCTTTGAAACTCCGATTCCGGTGTCTGCTACCGCAAAATATAAGCGAGAGTGGTTTTGTGTGATTCGCTCTTTCCAAGAACGAACAATTACCGCTCCACCTGGGGTAGTGAATTTTAGGGCATTACTCGTAAGATTCAGGAGGACCTGACGAATTCTTAGGCTGTCTCCAACAAATTGGGAGCCCTCGTCCAATCCAAAATCTTCGATGTAAGTGATGCCTTTTTCCTTCGTTTGAAACAGTATAAGCTTGCGTATCGTGTCAACGAGCTCGGTAAACTTGAACGGCTGCTCTTCTATTTCTACCCTCCCACTTTCTATTTTTGAGAAGTCCAGCACATCATTGATCACCGAGAGAAGTGTGTCCGCGGAACTCGCGAGCATATCAAAGAGCTCTCGTTCCTCTTTTGGAAAGCGAAACTCTTTTAAAATGCTGATCATCCCAATTATGCCGGTAAGGGGAGTTCTCATCTCATGGCTCATATTGGCGAGAAACTGCGATTTGGCGCGGTTAGCGGCTTCTGCTTCACCGAGTGCCTCTCGAAGTTCAAGCGTTCGTTTGAGAACCTTGTCCTCCAAGGCTTTGTCTCGCTTTTCGACTTCTTCGAGCATCTCATTAAAACGGGTCATGAGGATGGAGAATTCATCCGCTCCTCGTACTGGAAGCCGCTTTGAATAGTCCTTATTTTGCTCAATCTCTTCTATGGCAAAGAGCAGGTCTGAAAGTGGCTTGGTTATGCGCTTCTGAAGGAAATGAGCAACAATGGCAGCTATGCCTAAACTGAAGAGAAATGCCGCCAATGCTTTGAGCGAACTATCAAAGAGCTGTGCGTAAAGATCATCTAAAGATGAGTAGACGAAGAGCTCTCCAACGATTTTTCCCTGGAAGACTACCTCTTTTACCACGACAAGATACTGAAGTCCGATCTCCTCCCCAAGATCGTTCAACTTGCCACGGTGGGCTTCAATATAACGCGTCGGTTCTCCGTCGCTTGTATAGTAGACTCGAAGTGTGCTCGCCACGCCCCTCAAGGACGCGAACTTGATCGACTTTTCAAAACGAAGACTTTCGAGGGTGGTCTTCGCTGCGTCTGCATCCTCAAATGCCAAAGGGGCCTGAAGGTTAAAGACGGTAAGGTCCACCAACGACCGTAAATTTCTCACCCGTTGGGCTCTCGCATCGTTAAAGCTGGACCACAGCCCATAGCTTAGGCTTAAGCTCAGTGCGAGCAGGGTTACTGACATGGAGAAGAACAGTAATCTATTCTTAAGATTGTCCCGGAGCACAGATTGCCCTTTACGTTGCTCTTAATAATCCTGGAGCGGTCCCGACACCGAAAAACGTGGATGCCCTAAGGAAAATCATCGACAACTCGGGAACTTTAGTTGATAGTCGCAGGACCTGAGGTAAAACCCCAGTCATCTTATAGGGTTAAGATGAGTATCCCGCGACTCCATAAGTTCCTATTTTTTTCGACAGTTTGGCTGTTTGTGGGCTTTTCCTCGGCTGTCGCTCAGATTAATGAAGCGCAGGTAAAAGCAAGTTTCCTTTTGAACTTCATAAAGCTTGCTGAGTTTTCGACGAGCGTGAGGCATCGACAAGAGGAGACAGGCCTTGCTCTTTGTATTGGTGAGGGGATGGATGCGAAGGCTCGGGACTTTTTTGAAGCATTAAATGGCCAGTCAGTTGGTGTGAGAATTGTAAAAGTTCGAAATCGCTACACCAAGAGTTGCGACATCGCGTTCCTTCCAGAAGATGCTACAGAATCAGAGAGGAAAGATTTCTTTTCTGCCTCCTCGTCTAAAAACTGCCTCAGCGTAGTAGAAACCAGCGAAGATTTTCAGAAAGGGGGCATTATCGCCTTTACTGAAAAAGAACGAAAAGTACGTTTTCAGGTCATCTTGTCGAGGATTAAAGCAAGTGACATTAGGTTGAGCTCTCAGCTCCTTCGCTTAGCGGATATTGTAGAGTGAAAATTATGAACACAGCTTACTTTACGAGAGAGAAGATAGTGAAATTAACCTCATTGACTGGCTGGACTATTGGCATTTTGTTCATGTTCGTTCAAGCGGTAGCAGAAAATGCTTCAGCGGACGATAGCTTACTTGGCTTGTCACTTGAACAACTCATGCAAATAGAGGTTACCGGGATGTCTAAAAAGGAGGACACTTTTGCGAAATTGCCGGCCGCTTCTTACGTGATTACCGAACAAGAGATACGCGCCAACACAGCAACAACTCTTCCAGAGCTTCTCAAAATTGTACCTGGACTCACTGTGTCACAGGTGAACGGAGGTCGTTACGCGGTGTCCTCTCGAGGGTTTCACGCGCTTTTCTCAAATAAGATTTTGGTGTTAGTCGATGGAAAAGTTGCCTATTCGAGCCTCTTCTCTTCGGTGAACTGGGATGCCCTTGATATGCCGCTTGATGACATACAACGGATAGAGATTTACCGGGGGCCTGCTGGGACTATTTACGGGTCTAACGCGGTCAATGGGATAGTCAATATTATTACAAAGTCATCGAAGGATTCATCCGGAACATTCGCGTCTGCCAGGGTTGGAGATTTAGAGCAGGTAACCACTGACCTGCGGCATGGCGGAGAGCTATCAGAAGACTTTGACTATCGTCTCTCTGGTCGGTTCAGGAATCAAAAACGACTATCCATGTATGGAGATGATGATCCCGATGGCATTGGTTACGAGGGGTATCATATGGCACTTCGAATCGATGGTGAATTGAATGAGAAAACTCGATCGATGACCCATTTCCGATTTAACACAGGAAGAATGGGAGAAGTTCTCGGCATTTCAAATCCCGGCGCGCCGTCTGACCCGCTCACTCCGACCGATTCCAGTAGGCAATATGGATTTTATTTTTTTGAGGAAGTTAGCCATCAGGTATCTGAGGATCTTACCGCTGTAGGTCAATTTTACTTCGATAGAGAGGATCGGGAGATTCTCGATACCAAAACGGCCCTCAATACCCTGAATTTCGAGGGACGGGCCCTTTATAGTGTCTCAGAAACAACAGAGCTTATCGCTGGTGGTACCTATCGTTACATTGACTCGGATCTGAATAATTCCACTACTGTGAACGCGTCATTTGCAGATGGCAGTCCCGGGTTTGGTGTTGGAGGGTTGTTTGGTCAGCTTGACTACTCCCCCAATGAGAGCTGGAAGTTTTCTGCTGGAATGCGAGTAGAGAATAATGAGTACACGGACTTCGAGTACATGCCGAATATTCGTGCGGCCTATTTTCCAAGTAGCGAACATACACTGTGGGCAAGTGTTGGAAGAGCAACTCGGCTACCGAGTATCGTCGACAAAAACGGCATGGCCTTGCGGCAGACGTCACAGCTGGATCCTGATACCGGTCTTCCAATTCTTATTGATTTTAAGGGGAGTGCTCTTGCGGACTCTGAAGCAGAGACGCTTGTCGCATATGAGCTCGGCTATCGAGGAGTAATTTCTCCATCGGCCTCGGTTGATGTCTCTAGCTTTTATTATGACTACACGGATCTGCAAACCATAGAGGTTTCGGGGGCCCCGACGTTTAACCCGGGAACTCAGCCATTCATCGGCCTTCCAGCGGGTTTTTTCTACAATGGGGAGGGAAAACTCTGGGGTGCCGAGGCTGGTGTTCGATACGCTGTTCGTCCGAACTACTCTCTTTATGCGAGCTACTCATACCTGGATGTCGATTTATCGGGATTCGGTGAGTTTAACACTGCCTTCAACCAGGAGGGGACAGATCCAGAGAATAAGGTCACCTTGCATTTTCACGGGGAACCGCTAGATGATCTTTCTTTTGACCTTTTTTACTATTTTTATGACAACTTGTCTGCGTTTCAAGCTGTAGACGCGTACAATCAGTTTGATGGAAAGATACGTTACGATCTGTCCAATCGTATGAGTGTCAGCTTTGTTGGGCGGAATCTTTTCGAGAGTAGGCATTCCGAATTTGGAACAGACGGAACCGTTGATCTGAGCAGTGCTGAGATCCCTCGCAGTTATTACGGCATGATTGAGATAAAGCTGAACTGACTTTAGCCTTTCTCTGGGTAGCATCGTTCCAATAGTGCGCCGTTTCAATAGGCCGTTTCAATAGTAATGGAATGAACCCTCCCTGTTTGATGCTAATAAAGGTCCCCTCTTCCGAAGAGCGGGCTCAGCCGTAAGGCTGTCCTAAACATTTACGAGATCCACAATGCCGCTGTCTCAAATTCGTAAAGAGAGGACCTTTATTAGCATCAAACAGGCTCAGCGGAGCTTCGACAGCTGGCCTACACCGTTATGCTTCTCATCGATATGTCATCAGTTGGCTAATTGCCCTCATAACAAGGGAGTCTAAATGACCAATGTTATGTGATATGCCTGAGCAGCCGAGAGAGCCAAACAGAAAGGTAAGCAGTGGACCGGAATACTCCGATTTGCCGGAAGCGCCATTCCCCCTAGACGAACAGGAACAGTCGCTATGGGAGGTCTTGAGATATGCTGATAAACCTATTCGCAGTTCGCTTCTCAGATTAAATCGCATCCTATCTGAAAAATTTGCCGGGACTGGAGTTTCGACCAACTCTTCTTGCTCTGGGCATGTCCAGGAAAGTGGTAAGATCGCTTTTCTACCGGTAGTGCCGGAGCTATTCCCGGATGGCGATTTTCCTAAGCGTCCTACCGATCCGCACTTAACTCTATCATCAGTAGGCTCAACAACTACTCCAGAACAGAGAGCTGATATTGACGAATTTATGATCTCTCTTTTTCAGCACGCAATCAATAGAGCTTCTAGAGACGGGTACTCTATTAAGCTTGAAGTTGTTGCTAAGCCTGAACTTCAAGATGTATATGGAGGTCAATCGGTTACTCCTATACCGACCTATGTTTTTAACTACCGGATAGCTACTGAAGAACAGCATGCTGCAAGTGCTCTAATCTCCTTCTGGGGGGCCTTTGAAAAAGCTCTCACGGAACAGGATTGCTTGAACTTAACCACAGAGCTGGAGCTTGCAGACTTTCTTATCGGTCCCCCTCCTTTTTCCGAGCAGATTCGTCCAACCTAAGCACGGAGCATAACAAAACGTTTTAAGGGTTGGCTTTTGAGCGTTTGATGAACTTCGCGATATGAGATTGCATATTTTCTAGACTTCTAGCTGTCAATTGTTCGGCCATAGTTGATGGGAGGAGTTCACAACAACAATGACCGCACTTAGTACCTGTAACTCCTTCGCAAGGACGAGTCTTATCTTCCTGGTATCTTTCGAGCTTTTTCTTTTCAATTTCGACGATCTGAAAAAGAAACTCGATTTCTGGAATTTGCACTCCGGCAGCTGCCATCGTAAGTGTCTCCAATCGCCCATAGCAGTATTGTTGGCATCTCGCGAGAGCGGCCTCAGCCTCTGCAGCACATCGTGGCACATACTGGGTAGCACCAGAAGGATGACAGACGTTAAGCTCGGAAAGAGCTAGGGCTGGAGATAGAATGAATACAGAACTGAGCCACAAAGTCCGAAAATTCAACAACATCGTCTACTACCTATGGCTGATATGACTATAAACGAGCAAGAAGTAGCACATCTTCTTAGATTGCTTACGTGGTCAACGACGCAATTTAAGGAGATTAAGGAGACAGTACTTGTGTTCCTTAACAAAAAGGGAACCGATGATCTTGTATTTGAGGCAATATGCGCGCAAAACAATTCAAGTCACCGGGCTGCGCCCGTTGCTTTAAACGTTAAGCCGCTGACAAATTTTCCATCTGCCTGACTAAGAATTGATTTCCGGTTATTCTCCGAATGGTGCTTTTGATTTAATGAGGCTACATGACCGGCGATCCAGGATTACCACCAAGGAGAGACGACTCAGAGTCACCCCAAAAGGCTCTTCGACCAGACGATCCTGCTTCGATTGAGGAGGACTCCGGAAATCTGCGGTTTGCTATGAGGCCCGGCGGCCCTCGAACCTCGGATATCGCGCCATCTCTTGATAAACGCGGACCACTACTGATCGACGGTGCTTATCCAGGCTATAGGGCGGGGTACTATTGAGCTTACCAACAGTTTAAAGCGCTCCATGTCCCCTAAGCTTGCCGGGTCAATTACACGCTTCTCATGGTGGTTTCTGCTCATGGAGTACTCCTCATCTCTATTCGTTAACAGCTTTTCGAGAATTCTCAGGCGAGCCCTGCGGAAGCGAAACGAGTTGATCTCTGTGTGGACCCACTCCAACTCCTGCTACGGCAACCGAGCAGGACTCTTCTATAAGTTGGATAACCTGAAAAATCTCTTCTGGAAGATCGTTTGGCGACTTTGCCTCAGTAAATGGTTGAGATGGAGCCTTCACCCGAACTACAGCAGAGGACTCCTCTTTTCCTTGATAGATCGGAATACTGCCATCTTTCGTTTTGTTGAAATCAACCAAGCAATCGGCCTTTGTAAGGTAAAGCTCATCTATTCCGTTTGCATGTATTGCTCGCTTTAGTTGATTGAGATCGAACATCCCAATGCGCCGTGGTCGTCCGGAACCGGTTCCGTACTCTCCCGAATACATCCGAAGAGCGCGACCGATCTCGAAGGGATCGTCAGACGATATGAGCTCATCAGGATTTAAGCTCTCCTCTTCAAACTTTCTCGTATGTGCGAGTCCTTTATCTTTTACACAGTATTCTCGAGATCGCTCTTCTCCGAACTCACTCGCAAAAGGGCCATTTCCCACTCGAGACATAATAAGCTTCGCAACTCCGAAAGCCTTTCGGTGATAGATCGGAGGAAGATCGCCTCCCGTGTATGCTGCTGCAACGCTCGTATTACTGCTGGTTACATACGGGACATCTCCTACTGTGACATCGAGCATATAAGACTGTGCCCCTTCAAATAAAACCTTTGCGCCCGCTCGAACTTTATCGACGAGGAAGGTTGGAGACGTTGCGACATACTTCTGCACATGAGGGATGGCATCCCGGAACTTGGACATGAGCTCCTGCGCAACCGCTGCATGTTGCTCTGAAAGACCTTCAAGATTCGATAGGAGCTTCTCTGCAGTCTCAATGACGTACTCGGAGTTTTCGGCGAGATCAATTGCTCGAATATTGGTGACAACGCCATCTCGCATCCGAAAAGCTCGTTCTGCATAAGCAGGGCCGATCCCATTTCCGGTTGTTCCTACCTCTCCACCGTGAATTCGGTCGAGAAGTATATGATGTGGAAGAACGAGTGTGGTGTGAGGGCTGATAGTGAGACGATCCTCTACTGAATATCCAATTTCTTCAATGCTTGATATCTCAGAGACAAGGTCGGCGATGCTCAGTGCACATCCACTTCCGATATAGAGATTCCTATCTGGGTATGCAACAGCGGAGGGTACCTGCCTAAGAGCGAGTTTTCCCTTCTCTGTTACAACGGTGTGGCCGGCATTCACACCGCCGTTAAAACGAGCAACGACGTCATAGTCTGGGGCGAGAAAATCTACGATCTTTGCCTTTCCTTCATCGCCATACTGAAGGCCGATTAGAACGTCGCTAAAAGCAGTTTCCTTGGAGGTTTCCTGTGATCTCATTATCTTCCTGTTATTCAAGATAGACCGTTTCCGAAGGATCAGCTCGTTCACCATCCCTCGTCTATTTACGATTTAGCATACAGAAATTTTCCAACAAAAAGCGGAAAAGTGAGGGGAGTTTCTCCGTAATCACCGGTGAATGGGATCTGGGCTGGAGGGAAGGTGACAGGGGTTCAGCATTTCGATACTTTTTTATTGAGCTCGCTTGTCTTTTGTCTGCTTCCGGGACAGGACACGATGTATGTGGTAGCAAGTACCGCATCTGGCGGGTTGCGGGCGGGGATAGTTTCTGCTTGTGGAATTAACTTCGGAAACATACTCCATGTGGTCTTTGCTGGTATCGGCATGTCTTCTCTCTTATACGCAAATGAAACACTCTTTATGGGAGTTCTCTTTGCTGGAGGAGGATATCTCTGTTTCCTTGGTGTATGTGAGCTTAAAAATTCCAAGGGTTCTTGTTCTATTGATCTCCAAGATGTTCGAAGGTCAACGAGATCTCTCTTCGGGAGAGCTGTGCTCACTAACCTCTTAAATGTAAAGGTAATTACCTTCTTTCTGGCATTTATTCCTCAGTTTGTGAATGTTTCGAGCGAGTTCCGCATATATGGCTTCTTTTTACTAGGTACAATTTTTGTTCTTTTCTCGACCCTTTGGTGTCTGATGCTCGCAACTGGGATATCGCATTTGCGACTTTCTCGGTGGGATGGAGCTCTACTTCATCGAACCGGGCACCTGTTAGGAGGCACTATTTTGCTTCTTCTTGGATTAGGTGTGTTGAGAAGTTTGTTCCTGAGCTTCATATAGTATACTTCTTGCAGACGAATCCTCATTAATAGGGAGAGCTCAATGTTTCAGGATCCTGTGCGGTTAGTCTTGAAATCTCAAACGGTAAATTGGGAGACCGTTCAGATAGAGTCTGAAAGACTGCGATTGCGAACGATCCGTACTACCGATGCAC
>JAGRAT010000159.1 GCA_020434495.1 Bdellovibrionales bacterium
GCTGCTAGCACCTGATCGCAGCTATACGACTGTCTCGGCAGATCCGTCCAAGTTGTTCGCCAAATCTCCTCATAACTCTCTGTAACACGGGCAAGACTCTTCGTCTCCAAATCAACCGAGAGGTCAGAACAACGCCCGCTTTTTCGCTGCGCGCGACGGAACGCTATAATTCTCCGGTGGATATCTAGGAGTTCAGCCGCTCCGCCGTCAATGGTAGCGCTTGAGATGGAGAGATCCGTGACGTCACAGTCAGCAGTCTGAAATCCAAAATCATAGGTGTGATTATTCTCACCAGCTACTCCTGTCGTCAGATCGATTTCTGGGTAGCCGGTCGAAGCCGTTACGCCATCAGAGTCTCGTTGATCCTCATTCTGGTCAGCACTCGTTAGAAGATATCCAGCAAGTGGTCCTCCACTCTGGTAGTCACTCGCTTCATTTAGCGTAACGATATAATTCGTGTTTATCTGAGCGCCGTCACTTCTCGTGAAGAGATATTCTCCATTGGAATTCGTGGTGGTAGTGGCGATAACGGTGCGGGAACTCGTGAGCAACCTTACTGTAGCACCAACGATTGGAGCCTCTCCGGGGTCCTGCACTCCATCTCTATCGGTATCTATCCAGACCCTGTTTCCTATCTCTATAGGGGCGGGATCGCAGAGGAGCTCGAGGTCACCAACCCCAGCAGCCTTTCCGAGGTTTCCGAGGAAGCTCGGATACACTTCGTAAGCTCGAACTCGGTCACCAGTCGTATTGCTAAAAGTAATAGTCCCACCGGTTTCAAACTCATAAGGGTCATACACAGAAGCGACAACTTCATTTGTCCCTTTGATAGAAGCAAGCCCGCCCACAACCAGCTCTTGGTGAGCATCGAGATTCTCGTTTGGTGCCGGAAAGGTTCTGAAGTCTGCAAAGTAGTACTCACCTCCACCAGGGCCCTGATTATTCCCTGCACCCGAGGTTGCAGAACCTCCAGGACAGCTCCCATTCGATTCAAGGGTCCAAGTGTTCGAACCAGTTTTACAGGCCCGCAGCATATCTCCGCCGCTCGGAGGATTAATTGGTGTCGCTGCAGTTGGAATGAAATTCAACCTACCGAGTTGATGACCACTGCGATCGAGGAGTCCGAGAATCATAGAGCCGTCGGTATCGAACTCTATATCTGAAAGTATCGGCTGTGGGTAAGCGATAAAGGAATTTGCTACCGCAGCATTGGTAACATCGGCGTTGAAATCATCAGCCCAGTGTTGCCAGTTGTTCACTCCAGGTAACGGAACAAAAGCAGGAATGAGTGGATATCCTTTGGTGTAGTCGAGAGCAAAGTTTATGACTGAGAGGAAACTTCCATCACTTTGAAGCTGCTGCACATACAACTGGAGGTCATTGTTATTCTCTGAGGTTTCCCCCGTACAGATTACACCGACATAGACCTGTCCATCTTGAATCCCGATACCCCAAGGTCTGTAATCATTGTTGGTGCATCCGGGGTTGGAAATGGGATAGGCAGTGACTTGCGCTGCGGTCGGAACCTGCGCAGGGACCCCAATGAAGATCGAGTAGAGGGTGCGATCCTGCAAATTTACCAACCAAAGTGTTTGCTCATCTTCCGAGATATCGAGATCTCCAAAACCTATCTTCCCAACCGCCTGATAGCTCGCAGCATCAAGACTTGGGTCTATAAGATTTGCTCCAACCCCAGCATGAGGGTCTGCTCCTGCATCGATTCCAATAGTAGCGAGGTTGATAAACGAAGTTACCGAGACATTATCGGGATCAGTAGCGTCAACCGAATAGAGCCCGGAGGGACCAAGCGGACCAAAGCCAGAATGACGCTTCATGAGAGCAGTAGTAAAAACTGTTTGAGTGCTCCTCTGTACCGCAACTCCCCAGGTAGGACCGGTCTGACTGTTTATAGCCCAATGCTTCGGACCGGTAGCTGTACTTTTCGCCGGTTGTCCGTTTTCTGAGTACTGCCATGCAACAAACGAATCTGCGGAAGCTGCGGTTCCAGCAAGCAATGGGTCTCCATTGACATAGCACGGAGTAATGAGGAGTGGATCACTTTGGCAATATTCCGCCGGTGCGGATAATCCAAGATTTACCGTGCAGTTAGAATTTTGAGTCACAAATTGGGTGGTGGTCCCGTTAGAACTGCCATCAGGTCCCGGGAAGAGGTAATCCGGAATCTGCGAGAACTCAACCCGTACATCAGAACCATCAGGAACGTTTGAGAGCACGAACGTTCCGTCACTACCAGTGGTGCCACTAGCGAGGGTCGCTCCATCACTGCTAAAAACTGTAACGACTATACCCGACTGTCCTGGTTCGTAAGTACCCCGAGCTCCATCGGCATTGTAATCACGAAAAACTACGCCGCCCAATTGATTGGCGGAACAACTTTGGGCGTATACTGGCAACGCACCTAGGAGAGAAAAGAGGAAGAAAACAACGAAAATCGTGTACTGCCGCATCTGCATCTTCTATTCCTTCTCCTGACAAGTAAAAAGCATTCGACAGCGCTTCGCCGGTCGATATGCCGCAATTCTTCACTGACTAAGATGCTTTGCGGACTTCTAACTACTTCGAATTGAGCAAAGGAATACCCCAAATTCAAAACGGCGTTAGACTAGGAGACCATTATATCAGTAATGAGCCAGAGGCAAGAATCTACTGCTTGAAAATTATGCGGCCATTTCTCCACTGCCTGAAGGAACACTTCCATCGCTTCATCTCGGCGTCCCGCATACTTCAGATGGGTACCAAGTCGAAGATGCGCCTCCGGGTTGGGACATTCACCAGTGAGGAGCTCACGAACAGCAGCTTCGGCCGACTTTGGATCCGGTCCGTTTAACTGCACCGTTCGGTGTAGCATCTTCATCGTCCAACTCTTTGGATAAGAGCTGGAGAGATCCTGAAGAGCTACTATCGCCTGATCGATCTCATTCTTCATCATGCTATCAAGCGCCTTATACCGCTGATCTTGAAACGCTGGATCCACGGGATACTCCGTAGCAAATGCCCCGCTGGCCCAATTTCGGTTCCGATCACGAACAGACTGTACCCAACTTTCATCAGCGACCTTATTGGGATCCCCCTCTATCCTCGCCTGGCACTGCAATAGATAGTGCTCCACATGAGGGTAATCGCGCCATTCAAGGGCCTGATTGTATGCTCGAGCCTCAGAAACCCCCTTTGGTTCCTGGCTAAACGCCATCAAACATCTTGCTCCGATGTTCCTCATACCCAAACACTGGCTACGTAAGAGACCACGAAGATAGGTGTATGCCTCATCTCTTGGAAGCACTTCTTGTACCGAGATCTGGTCAAACAAAGTCATTAAGTTGTAATTACTCTGGTCATTCTGTTGCCATCCATACGGTGGAAACACGGTCCAATAGGAAAGTTTTCTCATCCCTTGATGGTCTAGTGGGAGTCCACAATCAGTATGGAGATCGTCTATCAGCAGTTCCTTGGAAGCATGAAAATCTTCATCGGGTCCTCCAGGAGATCCTCCTCGTGGCCAATTGCCCGTTGCATGAGGAGATTGAGTAAGGACGGTTCCAAACATGTACAGCGCTTCAGGGCTTGGAAGCACTATTGACTCAAAGACATAGAGCTGATTGGCGCAGTACGGGAAATGATTCGGAGGACGGAGGAACTTCTTTAAGTCATTCCAGAAATCTTGAGTCAGTGTCTCTTGCCTCCCTGCTCGATTCCGTGAACCAGTAAGCTTTATAAAATTCCCTTCATCCCAAGACCTTTCCCAGCGAACTTCAGCTCTCACTTCAAGTCCTCGTCGCTCCCAAAAGTGCTTTGCAAGGCATGCAAGGTACGCACTGGCTTCTCCCAAAAACTGAAATCCTGACTCGGTGAATGCTCTGTCCTGGAATGCCTCCTGTCGAAGGCGAAAAATCGCCCGGCTAACGACATTGTAGGAGTAAAATGTGTCGTTAATTCTCGCCGTGCTACCGAGGTAGGGAGACACCTGCCTTGCAAAAGATTTTGCCATTTCAGATAGCAATTGTTCGCTCATTGGGTGGTTCCCCCTCAACTTAGCTCTCAGAGAGTACTGTAAAAATAGAACTGCTAACGCTACAACGCCCACAAAGTATCGGCAGCGAGCTCTGTCCGCTTGAGAATCGGAATTTTGCAAAACTTATTCATCACTTATCGAGACCTCAGAAGGAGCCGAAATCCAAGAGAGGAAAAGGAAGATGACCAGGAGAGCCTGAATGACGACCCATTCAGGAATCCAAGAATATAACGTGTTCAGGTAAAGAACCGCTGCGAAGGCAAAGACTATCGCTAGCGTTGCAAAGGGATGGATCTGAGAATCATCGACCTTAGAAACGAGCACATTGACGTGCTCGCCTACTCTCTTTAAACACTCGCGCATCGACTCGCGCTTTCCTGGAATTGGAAGGAGATTTAGGAGGTAAAACACATTCACTACCAAATGAAAACAGATCATCCCAAAGATAACCGCATACCCGAGGGTCCACGCCGATATTGGCTCCTGAAAGAAAGCCGTCACCTCATCAACCATAAGTTGCATGACAAGAAGATAGACATTCATGGAGATGAACCAGGTGTACATAACGAGTTTTACAAACTTCGGCGGCTTTCCAGGAAACAGAGCGAGTCCAAGAACAAGGAGGGTTGGAAGAGAAACAATATACAGCGCTATCCTCCCGAACTCACTCTCATATCCTACCTGGGTCCAAAGAGCGTAGTGAAAGACAAGGGTGAACTCGAGAATAACGCGCTCAGAGAGTGTCCGTAATATTTTGTCTCTAAAGATCGAGCCAAAAAGTAACGCAAACATAAACCCAACTACCCCAATGTGCATGCTGAGATCGTAATGAACCTCTTTTTTTCCGGGGATAAAGCCCAGCAAGGAAGCAACTAAGATACCCGCGGCTTTATAAAAATCCTCCCTTGTTCTCAGATAGCGAGAGCCCTGAATCACTGCACCAATGGAGATAAAAAGGAAATATGTAACGGAATCTGACATCTATCGGTCCTCGCTCCTCTCCATCATATTATGGACGAAGGACAGTTTCTTGTATCAGAGGATTCGCTGTGAAAGAAGGTGTCCCTTAGCCATTT
Source organism: Bdellovibrionales bacterium (assembly GCA_020434495.1). GTDB lineage: Bacteria > Bdellovibrionota_C > UBA2361 > UBA2361 > RFPC01 > RFPC01. The sequence continues at coordinate 5,107 of JAGRAT010000159.1, forward strand.
CAGCTACAGTAGACGCCGCCGCGACTTCCCGCTCACTTAAAGAACGAGAGTCATCAGGGAGCACAAAAAGAGCCGATCCACTCCCGGTCACTCCACAGCGACCACCAAAGATACCCCGGAGCTCCGAAAGACATTTCCCTATTTCAGGAACGATCTCCGAGGCAAAGGGTTCGAGGTCATTTTCAAGTATTGAGAGCAGTGCGAGGTAACTATCAGGATAGGCCTCAACCGGATCTGATTCGAACTCAGATTGCGCTCGAAGCCGTTCATACACAGCAGCTGTTGAACAATGTGGGAGCCCCACGATAAGCAGACACGGAAGAGCCGAAAGATAGGATACTCGTTGGTATTGCACTATCTCTCCAATCCCTCCCACCCAAGCAGAGCCATGTCCAATAAAGTAAGGAACATCAGCGCCTATCTCTGAACTGAGAGCTACTAAGGATTCCTCAGACAGGGGAGTTGATAACATCTCATTAACAGTCCGCAACACCGCGGCTGCGTTACTGCTCCCTCCACCACAACCAGTGCCTGCAGGAATCTGTTTATTTAAGGTAATTTGCAATCCGATTCGCTCTCCGGCAATTGAGAAAAGCTTCTCGCAAGCCTTGATGACCAGATTCGAGGAATCACCCGGGACAGTGCTACAGTGAACACCTTCAACAAGTAATGACACCTGATCGCCTGGTATCTGCTCGATTCGAATCTCATCCGAGAGATCGAGCATAACGTTCAACATGGAGAGCTCATGGTAGCCATTGGGTCTTCTTCCAGTAACTTTTAGCCGGAGATTAAGCTTTGCCGGCGAATGTATCACTGATGAATGTTTTGGAACGGCTACCATCTTGATATCACTTTATGCTTTCATAGCGGCATGAATGAACAAAACCAGAATCAATCTGCCCTTATCCTTTCTGCACTGACTGTAGCAAAAGAGGCTGCCAGAAAAGGTGGCGCGCGAGCAAGAGAACTCCGAGAAAGTGGAGAATTCTCGATATCATTTAAGGGCAATCGCGATCTCGTAACAGAAGCCGACCTACAGTGCGAAGAGATTATTATTCAGGTCATTCGAGAAGCTTTTCCGGAACACAATATTCTCTCAGAAGAGGGAGAGCTCCCACCACTTTCTAGCCTACATAAGGGGCCACTCTGGATTATTGATCCTATCGACGGAACTACCAACTTCGCTCACGGACAACCTTGCGTTGGAGTCTCGGTTGGCTTCGCTATTGATGGCAGACGGCAGGCTGGTGCTGTCTACTGTCCATTTCTCGATGAGATGTTCTCAGCTGCTCGTGGTCACGGTGCGTATCTTAATGACAAGCGAATTTCTGTCAGTACGGTAACAACTCCGGAAGAAGCGCTCGTCTGTACCGGATTTCCCTATCAACGCGAGTACCTCGAAGGAGTCATGCACCGTCTTGGTCGGGTGCTCTCTCAGTTTCGAGATCTCAGAAGACTTGGCGCCTGTTCGGTAGATCTCTGCTTTACCGCTTGTGGGCGTTTGGATGGATTTTACGAAGATGTAAAACCGTGGGATGTCGCTGCTGGTCTAATGATAGCTGAAGAGGCAGGAGCGTTTATCGGTCGCTTTGAAGATCCACGACCGGAGTATCGTGCATGGAGAGACCCAAATGGAGAAACTCCTCCTGATATCGACGGAACAAACATAATCGTTTGCTCCCCAGGAATTGCCGAGGCCCTCCAGCAAGCCCTCAAGCCATCTGGTCATTGAGCTCCGAAATTGAGAGAGCTTTTTACAAGCATCTGTCGTAGAATCCAGGGAGTTGGCGTTTGGCATTGCTGCTCGAGCGTCTCCGAAACGCTGAGCTTCCAAGTGTAGGACGAAGAGATAGGGTATCGGACGAATATATTGGCCGAGGATGAGCCTTTTCCGAGAGCATTCTACCGGTATTCACCAAATACAGTACGCAATCGATCACTAATCTCTCCCAGAGTCGCCCTCGCTTTGATAGCAGTGATAATCGGAGGCATAAGGTTATCAGCCCCCTTCGCTACGTTTTCAATATTCTCAAGCGAAGCAGAGACCACACTATTGTCTCTTTCGGCTTTGACCGCGCAAAGCCGTTTGAGCTGCTCTTGTTCCAACTTCGTATCAACTTTTAAAATCGGAATTTTCGCATCAGGCCCTTCGGTGTATTCGTTTACTCCAACAACAACTCGTTCTTTCGTTTCAAGGGATTGTTGATATTCAAAGGCAGAACGTTCAATCGCATCTTGAGGGTAATGGCTCGCAATAGCAGAAACCATTCCACCAAGCGCTTCTATCCGTTCCAACTCTTCCTGAACCGCGCGCTCAATTTGATCAGTGAGCTCTTCGATAAGGTACGATCCGCCAAATGGATCAACGGCAGAAGCAATCCCAGATTCCTCTGCCACTATCTGTTGAGTTCGAAGAGCAACTGTTGCGCTCTCCTCAGTCGGGAGGCCTAGCGCTTCATCATAACTGTTCGTGTGCAACGATTGCGTTCCTCCAAGGGTTGCCGC
>JAGRAT010000160.1 GCA_020434495.1 Bdellovibrionales bacterium
CGTGTCACGAGTTTTGCCTCTGAAAGAACTAATAGGCAGTCTCGAACTGCCTTTACATTGGCTTCAAATTCCGGCAAGGCTTCTTTCACCTTCTGGCGAATTGTTTTCGCGTTGAGAGGTTCGGTGCCCGAGGTGGCAGTTCCGTCAGCACTGGCGAATCCATAACGAAGCAGCGTCGCAACAAGTTGCAACGGTTTGCCGAGAGCGAGTTCTTTAACAGCGCTCTGAAATCGAGAGTTCGAGAGTTCTGAGCGAAGAGAAGCCGATCCCTCCGAAGTGGAAAGTGCCGTCCGAATTGCTGCTATTTGTGCGTTCACCGCATCAACAGATCCAAATGCTGCGGGATTCTTTTTCGGATTGTAGATTGCGATTGACAGGTATTCTTGATGCTCGTGGCAAAATCTTTCAACGGCATCAAAGGTTGCGCGCACTTCATCTTCTGTTTTGTGAAAGAGTGATGGGTTCGCCTTGTAGAGGGCTGTGGCAAGTTGAGGTTCGATCGCCGCGGTCTCGCAAAGCTGCTTCGAGCGATTGATATCTTCTAAGCTCCTTGCGCGAGCACCTGCTGTAGCTTCTCGTGGTGAGTAGCCAAAGGTTTCCGCCAAAACTGTTCTCTTCGCAGTAAACTCATCTATGAGCGGTTCGAGAACGAGTCGAAACTGCAGAACGCTATCTTGTGATACGGAGCAATAAGGTGCTGGAAGCTTGGACAGGTGCATGGTCTCTGGCTGTTTTCCAGAGATTATGTCATCCAGCTCCAGCTGGCCGTTTCGAGTGAAGGAGGTCGGATTTTTTGAACGCTCTCTTTCTAGTCGATCGAAGAGTCGGTTTGCAGCGCTTTTAATCTCCCGTGCCTGAAAGTTCTCAAGGAGTTCGGTGACTATCGATTCTGCAAGTCGGTTGGCATCAAGCACCGTACGCTCAGCATCGAATTTGACAAGCCCGAGGGTAAGCGAGAGTTCTACGGCTTTCTTAGTTTGTTCTTGAGGGGGAGGTTTTATTGTACCTCCTTGCAGCCTCTCCACCCGTTCTCTTGCTATGTCACGAAGCCGGGGATCGGTCAGGGAAATTTTCGGCGAGTGTCTTCCTATGGTTTCCTCAACTTCGGCCATAGCCGCCAAGAGTTCTTGCTGGGTATTAATAGCATCTTGTGGCTGCGGCGTGCTTCCTTCTGGGAGTGGCAAGGTGAAAGCGGTCACAGCACCCTCTACCCGATTTACCTGCTCAGCCGAGATCACTTCTGGAAAACGAGCGTTAAGCTCACAGGCGTGTTGTAAAAATTCGAGGGCGAGTTTCTTGTTCTGTGAATTCTGACTGTGAAACTGCGCCAATCGCTCTTCCTTGTGAGTTGAGAGAGTGTCTGCCAATTTTTCATAGTATACTGGGAGCAGATGACCCCCTTCACGACCAACTGTCATTTGTAGTTTTTCAATGGCCCTTGCCGCGGGCGCTGGAAGTTCCGAGGTAGAACCCTCTCGAATATGCTCTACTGCTGAGTCGAGCTCTTTGAATGCTTCCAGTACAGGAATTGTATGAGAAATAGCGGAGGAGAGCTTGGAGAGAACCTCTCGAACTGGCTTTTGAACAACATCCCACTCTTTCTGAACCTCTTGGCGTAGGGGTGCCAATACACGGGTGCGGTCCCTAATCTGCTTAGAGGTAAGTTCTTGACGCTCTTTCCCACTGAGTGAGGAAAAAGCAGTATCTAGCTCGTCTACTGAGCGACGGGGTAGCAGCTCGGTAGGGATGTTAACCCTACGATTATACTGTAAAAAATTAGAGTCCATATCCCGCCACTCGCTTATCCCTCGGGGAATGACCCCTCAAAACTAACAATGGTTGACTAGATACTCAATAAGCTTCCAAAAATTAGAGTTTTGTTAGGAGTAGGTTCCAAGAATAGGAAGTATGTGTCGATAATTGCGTAATTTCAAATAGTTAACGAAAGAACCTCCCTTCCTGACATGATGGGGAAACACTGCTACACTTCCGGCCGTCAAGTAGTACCCATATAAGCGGTGATAAAGTGGAACTGGCCTGTGGGTAAGGGGGTGAACTTATTTGGTCGTTGGGTAAGTATTCCTAGTGCCTTTTGCCCCAAAGAAATTTCGAACTTATAAGAAGTAGAATACGAGCATATGGATATAGATCAATTTCTGGAGACACTTCGACCTCTTTCTGATCAGTACGGGACAGGGGATCCGCGAGGTGATCTGATGACGCTCCTGGCAGCCTTGCTGTTGGTAGCTGGTGCATTGCTAGTTTTATTTCTCATTACCGGACGAAAGAGTGGTCCTCGAATGGTCCCTGCAGCGAAAGCTGGCGACGGCTTTGATAGATACAGCAGCTTAGCGGGGAAGTTTGAGAAACTCGAAATGAACTCCAACGCATCAAGAAGTGAATTGATGCGAGAAATTGAATTTCTTAAGGGAAGAGTTGATGCGCTGGAGGATGCACTTCGTGCGTCACCAGTTTCAACTGACAGAGGCACGTTGGATTCATATATGCCTCCTTCGCTAGAGGATCAGCGAGAAGGGAGTTCTTATGATCTTGCACCACCGCCCCCACCACTTTCTGACTTTCCCGGTCTTGATGAGCCTACCTCTGTTGGGGAAGAGAACAGTGAGAATGTGCTTGATTTTGCAGATGCTCCAGCGTCGGAAAGAAAGCCCACGGTTGCTTTGGACGAGAATCAGCTCTCTCATATTCGAGAAGATGCGGTTATCCCAGCGATGTCGCAATCATTGGAGCCTAGTGAGGAAGAAAGACCCCTAAAAGTCCACAGTGATTCGCCAACTTCGCTTTCTGATGGGCTTGGACGAACACGAACTGGGTTATTCAAGAGAATTAAAGAGGTGTTCTCTGGTAAACCGACGCTAAGCGAGGAGCTTGTTGAGGAACTGCAAGCATTTCTTGTCAGTACTGACCTAGGGGTGAAGATGGTCCGTACACTGACAACCGACCTCAAGGAGGGGTTGAAGCGGGGAGACGAGGTTACAGAAGATCGACTTCTTGTAAGACTCCGAGAGCTGGTGGCGGATAGATTGCGTGCGGTAAATATTGATTCAAAAGAGATTATCCCAATTCGCAGGGGCAATTCTCCGCTAGTCGTCATGATGGTAGGAGTTAACGGTGTCGGAAAGACAACAACTACTGCAAAGCTGGCTGCTGTATGGAAGGAACAAGGAGCAAAGATCCTCCTTGTTGCCGCAGATACCTTTAGAGCTGCTGCGACAGAACAGTTGAAGCGTTGGGGAGATGAACTCGGAATTGATGTCCATGCTGGCGCAGAGGGCGCAAAGCCAAGTACGGTGGTTTATGATGCCATGGAGCGAGCAAAGGATGAGCGCTTTGACGTCGTGCTGATCGATACTGCTGGGCGATTGCATACCAAGGGGAATCTTATGCAAGAGCTTGAAGGGGTGAAGAATGTTGTCAAGAGACACGACATCGCGGCACCGCACGAGATTCTGCTCGTTATCGATGGAACCACCGGTCAAAATGCTCTCCATCAAGCAAAGGAATTTCACGCAGCTGTGAATCTCACAGGACTTGTCGTTACGAAACTAGATGGCACCTCGAAAGGAGGCATTGTTGTGGCTGTACAGGATGAGTACGAAATCCCTGTTCGGTATATCGGTATGGGAGAGGCTGCTGACGATCTTAAAGTTTTTGATGTAGATGATTACGTAGACGCTCTTTTTGATAGTAGTGAGATGCAAGAGCTATCAGAACCAAGCGCTCACGGAAAAAGACGACGGCGTCGGAGAGAGGATGATCAGGTAGCAGAGATATAGCTTGGTCGACGAGAAATTGCTGTAACAGACTGAAATCGCGACAACAATTAGCTTTTGACCTTTTTGGGTCTGCCAGTTCTATTGGTGACTGGTGTAAAATGTCGCATACATACGGTACTCAGCCCCCGCCATAGGGCATAACAGCAGAAGCTACTCTAAACATTACCGGATCCTTGCGAATTGACAGTCACTATTGCAGAAAATCAGCAGCTGTTGGCTCAAGGAAATTGGGATCAGCAGCGACTCTTTGACGAGGGAGCTGAAGCTGCGCGAAGAGCAAATATCGACCTTGATCTCATTTCGAGGCCGCCAGCACCCGAGCTCAAGCTCACCGTCATGGTGCCGGTAAGGAATGAATTCTCTGAAGGATATGTGATCGATCTCATTGAACGCTTTGCTCGTCAGCGGATACCGAAGGGTGAATTTGAACTCCTTCTCGCAGTGAACAATACGAAAAATGATATTGCGTCAGCCGATGATGTTGTCGCTGACAATCAGAATTCTCTATTATTTCTTCGAGCGATTGAGGATCCAACAGCGCCAGTGTCAGAGCATCTCCCCAAGAGAGCAAAAGAGGTAATTGCCCTCGCCCGTGCTGAAGGACTTGCTGTTGGAGTCATTGACCTTGCCACTGCCGGAATTGAGAAGAGTAGCATGGGGAAAGTCCGGGATTTCATTTCCGATATTGCAACAGCTCGCTTTGGGAAAGTTGCTGCTGGGGAGCTTGGAATTCTACAGTTCTTTGATGCCGACGCTCCCATAGGAAGGAACTTCATACAGAATATTTCCGCGGAGTTCGCCGATGAGTCTGTTGATACCGTTCTTTGTGGATACGATTTCGCCGCGTCGGGTGATCGCAAAGTTTTTGAAAGTAGTGAAGCTTATAGTTGGTTGGTGTCAAGTCACGCTTTTGAAGCTTGCCATACGGTAGAGCTGCCGGGTGAGCATGTATCATTTGGTGGCCCGTTGTTAGCAACTCGAGTTGGGGCATTGAAGAGGATCAATGGTGTTCCGCACGTTGAAAGGGGCGAAGATATGGAGCTCATTGCAAGGCTTTCGCAGCAAGGGGAATACCGAGTAGTTGATAGTCCAACGGTAACCATTACCGATCGTGCCAAGGCGGACGGATTTATGTCTGGAAGTCGCTACGATTCTCTGCAAAGACCTAATGGATGGGGGAACTATCAAGCTCATATCGAGTGGCGGAGTATCCATCCAAAATATCAGCTTGCAATGGATGAACTACAAAAAAGATCTCGTGAATCAGAGAGCGCTCTCAGCATAGAAGTAGTTCAAGGAGCATTTATCCGATATGGCCTTCCTTTAGATGATAAAATTCTTCGAAAGTTTGGAGTCGTTGATTCAGCCGATACGTTTTGTGCTGGCTTCGGAATCATTACCGCCCTTGAGAAACTCTCGAAAAAGACGAACGTTCCTTATCGGTGCCGGACTGAAGAATTTGGTCTGGCTGTTGCTGAGACGGTGAGGAATGTAGTCTCCAGTGATGCGGAAGCAGCGAAGCTTTTTGATAAACTGGTTCATCGTTCCCTCCTTCGAGCTGCAGTTCGGCACGGACATTTGGTTGCATTAATTGATAGGGCACTTGATATTTCTTACGAAAAACCGCGAAAGGAGAGGGTAACGCTGGAGGACTTCAAAGAAGAGCTGCTCATTTCGAAAGCGCTGGAGCGACAGCCCTGGATGATTGACGAGTTAAACGATCTCAAGGAGAAATGCCGAAATCCGAAAAAGGCGAAGAAGGAACTCATAAAGCGCTTTCCTCATCAGCTCTCGGATTTCTCCGAGCCAACTGTTAAAAGATCAAAGGCCTACCTGCTTGGCGTTACGAGTTTTGTGCGAGCTGTAAAGGCTAATCCCGTAGCGTATTCTGCTGCTTGGAACGCTCTCTCAGAGGCTCGATTCGGCGGATTCGGGCTGACCAGTGGCGATTCCTACTAAAGATTGCTCTTCGTAAAGCGGTATATGCGTATCTCGTTATCTTGATACTCCGACGTCAGTCGAAGTGTGTTCACTAGAGCTTGCTCAGACCAGAGGTACCACCGCCAATGAACTTTTTCGGTGAAGATAAATAGCGCCGAAGAGGGCAGTTGCTCCTGAAATGAGGGGAGAGAGTCCGGAAGTTCCTCTCGGCTTCCAGCATCGTATCGACTTGGTAGGGATTCTATCTCGCAATTGAAGTAGAGAGAGAGGAAGTCATATCCATTTGAGTACTTTGCTGTGCTTTCGTGGAGTAAGGTCGAGATAGCAATGTTTTCTTGAAGATCCCTCCATGTTGCACTTTCAAATGGACTGGTCGACGTGTCTGGATGAGTGGATATCATCGCGAATACAAGTATGAGTCCACCTCCACCTTGAAAAATTCTTTTGGGAAGACCTTGCTGGTAATGTGCTAAGAGCTGAGCGAGCACAATGGATATTCCAAGATAAAATGGTAAACAAAGAATCCGTGCATTCAATGGTATTTCGGCATCAATGAAGAGTCGCGAAACTACAGGAAAAGCCAGCGAGGTGACATAGCAGAGAGCAAGAGGAATCAGCGGACGTCGAGAAAAGCTGAGGAGAGGAAATGCTATAACAATAGCGCCAATGGTGATCGCCAACGGGTGCTCGGGAAGAAGGAGTAGGGAGGTTGTAACGGTATGTGTTATCTCCTTACAGAGGGTGAGGATGGATGGAGAAACGGAGTTAATAGTTCTGTCGGACATCGTCCCGGTGACGTAGAGATTTCTGCCAAGCCAAAGAAGGATAAAGATAGCTGGAGCGATAAGTGGTAGGGAGAGATCTCTCCATTTGCGCTGCCCTACCATGACCGCTAGCAATGGATAGAATGCAAAAAAATGTGCTCCTGCATATCGAGTCATCAGGGCAAGGCCCGCGGTTACGCTGCTCACAAGAATTTTTGAATTACAGACGAATAGAAGTGTTGCAAGTGAAAGGCAGAGAAACAGTGGTTCTGAAAGTCCACTACGGAATAACTGTTCCGTTACTGGATGGAGAAGAGCCACTGATGAAGCGAAAAAAGCCATCGAAGTAGTAGAGATTTTTGTGGTTAGAGCAAAGAAGAGAATGATAAAGGCAACCAAGCAAAGGCAGTTTAGGAGAGAAAATGCTTCGAGACCGGGAAAAAAGCACAATTGAATTAAGGCAACGAGCACTGGAGTTACGGGAGGGAAGTGTGTAAGAAATGGCGAGCTTTCTTCTATCCCTTGACGTAGTCCTTCACCTGAAATGAGCGACTTTGATGCAGAATAGTATGTTATCGTATCTGGAGTAACGACCAGACCATTCTCCCAGTAGCGAAAAGAGACAATCGAAGTGGCAAGGAAGAGAAGAACAAAAAGTACCGTATTCTCGGTGTCCGAGTTGTTAAGAGGATCCGTTGAGCTGTTCTCGACCTGAATCATTGATGTTGAGATTACCGGTTTGCAAGAAATGTTGCATGAGCAAAAAAGGTCCTTTGTTCATGACGAGGCCAATATGGAGAGATCTGAGTTTTTCTTGGTATAAGATATTCGAAGGAAGAGCTTCGGCGACTCGAACGATACCATCGTTTTCGCCATCTAAGAGAGGATTCCATGATCCTTTCACCGGACCATATCCGGCGATTGCAGCTGCGGAAATTTCATTGGGGAGGGTGATGGTACGAGGATTCGCCAGCGCTTCGAGCGAGGGACCGAAGATACTTCTGGAAAATGGGAGGGCGAGTGTGCGTTCAGCTGCTTGTGAGTGCAAGAGAGGTGATCCGAGGAGGACTACTTTTCTAATGATCGGCTCATCTTTTAGGAGTTCGCTGAG
>JAGRAT010000161.1 GCA_020434495.1 Bdellovibrionales bacterium
AGCGTGGCATAACAAGGCCTATCATCTACAGGAGCCAGGACATACTCAACTTTTTGAAACTGAAGCTCTTGAGATACGCTCGCTGTCAGTTGTAACGCGGAAAGCACTTGGGGATTCGTCGGGATCTTCTCACCTCCTCCATCGATCAGAGAAATAGCTACAACACGATAGCCTCTCGGCATCGGCAGGCAAACTCGTCCGTCATGGCTCATCAGATCCTTCCGATCAATGGCGATATAGACGTCGTCTCTTTCAAGAGGAGGAAGCTCATCGATATGCGGATACGTTTGCACTTGTATGCCTTCACCTCCGCAATCCCGTTGCAAAAACCTCTCAAGGCTACTCACCATCATTCCATCGGCACCTGGCTCGGCAACAACCAAGCCGTCAATTGGTAGCGACTCATATACGCGCGAAGGATTTCGGGTGATGATTGTTCCAAAATTTCTCTTTCTCTCCTTCTGTAGGCCTAACAGAACAGCACTCAATAACGACACCTCTCCAGAGAAGAATTTGCTATCATCCCACTTCGGAACAGCCTTGCCCCTGACCTCACCAAGTGCGCTCTGGCTAGAGGTAATCCCGAGAGCATCCCTCTTCAGTTCCTGCAGCAGCTGGTCGCCGGTAAATTCTTGCAACTCATCCGAGGCCGCCGCAATTTGGTCGAGCTCCCTTCTCGATCGAGTTATCCATTCTGACGGAATCCTATGAAGGCTGTGGAGACACTGTGAACCGAGTTGAAGTATCGCTTCAGATAGAATGCTTGGCACTGCATCCTGGGTAAGCTCTCCCATGAACTGTTGAAGACTTCTTACATCTCCAATAAGCGCATCAATTGCACTCCGCTGATCACCATTCATGTAGAGCACAAGGCGAGAATCAAGAACTCTCTCCAATCCCTCCGAAACTTTCGCGATGGACTGAGAGAAACTCTCTACGGCTTCGAGCAGACTCCCTTCACGGGACGATGTTCGAGTGCTCGTCTCGCCAAGAATGGAATGAATATTTTCAATTAAACTCTCTAGACTTCTAGAGTACTCTTCCCCATTTAAGACAAACTTCGCCTGATGAGGTCCGATGGGACTTCCTTGCATGTACTTCCGCCACAATACCACACCCCGCTATACTTCCGGGCCAAGGTAGGGAAGTTCAGAAACTTAGTCACATTTTTCTGGAGATCCGTCGGGTAAAGGGGGCTCCAACCCAGGCTCGTAGAGATACGTCCAAATATGACCTAAACTGCCGAAAATATAGCGTACGGTTGAAGATTGGCTGGCTTCTGCCATAGAATTCTCTGATGGCAATTGATGTACCGAGAAATCAACAGATAATGAAAGAGCGGCTCGTAAAACCGCCGTGGCTCAAGGTAAAAGCTCCAGGCTCTCCCGAGTACCTCGAGACAAAGAAGGTCGTCACCGACTTAAGCCTCCACACCGTTTGCGAAGAAGCGCACTGCCCAAATATCGGAGAGTGTTGGTCACACGGAACAGCAACCTTCATGATCATGGGTGAGCTCTGCACCAGAAGGTGTCACTTCTGCTCAGTGAAGGACGGTTCGGTAGAAAATCTCGAGCCACTCGATCCACTTGAACCTCATCGCGTTGGAATGGCGATAAAGAAGCTCGGACTAAAGCATGCGGTTATTACATCTGTAGATCGAGACGATGTATCAGATTTTGGCGCCAACCACTTCTACCAGACAGTCACCTCGATTCACCGTCACGCTCCAAGTTGTAAGGTAGAGCTTCTTATTCCTGATTTGCGAGGCGAGCGCTCTGCGTTATCTCGAATTTTAGAAGCTAATGTGGATGTATTGAACCACAATGTCGAAACCGTTCCACGGCTATATAAGCGGGTGCGGCCGGGTTCCGGATATGTTCGCTCGCTCTCTATTTTGCGATGGGCTAAGGAGATTGACCCTTCAGTGAGAACAAAGTCTGGAATAATGGTTGGACTGGGAGAAACACGAGACGAGGTTCTCTCGCTCATGGACGATCTCCGAGATGCTCATGTGGATATCATGACTATTGGGCAGTATCTTCGTCCGACCGCCAAACAGATGCCGGTGAAGGCCTTTGTTACCCCTGAAGAGTTTGATGATTACCATGTAGAAGGAATGAAACGTGGATTCACCTTTGTCGAATCCGGAGCGCTAGTGAGGAGCTCGTACCACGCTTGGAAACATACTGATGGACAAGAGCAAGCGGAGCGATCGCAGAGCACCAATTCGACCTCTCGTCTCGCAGTCATCGGCTCTTAATTATTCACTCCAAGGGGTGTACTACCTAGGGAAGCCCACAGGCTTTAGATTTCTTTATCTTCTCGCTCATGCACTACCGAAAACAGGAGAAGAACTGTAGCCTTTCCGGATAAGGAATCACCCGTAATTAATCAATAATGACTACCATCGGCACCGCGAAAGTTCATTCCCCAAAGAAAAAGGGCCGAGGTCTATTGCTCGCCGGAATCGGCCTCCTATTCGGCCTCGCGATTGGCGCTGCAAAAATAGTAATTGAGAGTACCGTAGAGGATATTCTCGTAGACCTCCTCGCCGACGAAGCTCGAAAAGCATGTCCCTGCGATTTTAAGGTAGATGAGATCGACTTCTCTCTCTTCACTCTCAGAGGAGAGGTCCACAATGCGCGCATAGTAAAAGACGGGATTGATCAGTTAGTCGTTCCGAGAATTACTGCAACGTTTAACCCCCTGAGTCATTTACGTGAACTAAAGATTGCAATTACCTCGCTCAAGCTTTTCGATCCTCAAGTGATCGGTATCGGTCCAGAAAGTGGTGGATTTCTCTTTATCAATGAGCTCGCAAAGCCTCTTCCCCCGGAGAAGAAAAAGGAATTAAAGATACGGGTAAAACTTCTCAAACTTGAAGTGTTGCAGGGGACTTTCTCAGAAGCGCTTCCTGGAGGAACACTACGCGCAAACGGAGTTGGCTTAACCTTTATAAGAGATCAACACGACAACCTAGAACTCTCCCCTCTCGCGACAGAGCTAGTCTTCGAAGACAACTCCGGGAGAAAGCAATTTCAGTTCGGACGGCTAAAAAGTTCTCTCTACGTCACAGATGACGATGTGAATATTGAAGAACTCGCCATACTACTTGGAACGAGTTTCATCAAAACCAAGGCGCTTATCGAAAAGACGAAAAATAACACTATATCTGGTCACATAGCGGCTCATTTAAATACTGAGGACCTAAAACTCCCTTGGGAAGTTGAAGGTGCTATTATTGCGCAAAGCACTTTGCGAGGCGAGCTGGATTCCCTGAAGGCGCTTCTCGCGATTGAAAGCTCCGAATCGCATCCCCTCTCAGTTCCAATTGGTGAAGAGGCATTTGGGCCAATTGACCTCTCTTCGAATGTCGTTCTCGATCTCACAAAGCCACCAGCAGAACAGATCACCGTTCGACCACTCAATGTTCATTTCCCTACGGGAGTGCTCACAAGCCAGCCAGATGGAGTTCGGGTTGTAGATGGATTCTTACATGGCGGGCTCAACCTCTCCTTTAGCTCTCTCGAACTTTCAAACGCCTCTTTGGAAGGAGGACATTTTCAAATTGTACTTGGCGAGCAAGGAAAAAAGATCTCCGCAGAAATTGGCGGATCTATAGCGGGAGCAACTGTTGCCGGACTTCGCATCCCTTCACTAAACATTGGAAGCCATCTCCAGAGCGAAACCCTTTCCTTTGGAGTTGAACATGTCTTAGATGGCGAGGGCGCAGTCCTGGTGACAGGAGAAATTCTCCCGTTTGAGGATACTCCTGTGCTTAAGCGATTGGATTTTCGCGCTGACAAAATCCCCTTTGGTACAACAATGGAAAAAGCAGGAGACAAGGCAGTTCCCCCCGCTACTGTCTCTCTCAACGCGATCGGTTCAATTTCTGGACCGCTGCAACGAGAGCGCCTTTCTGGCTCAACTTCCGTGCAAATAGTGAGTGAAGTCCATCCCCATAAACCATCTATTCAGGGCGAACTTACTCTCAATAGCGGAACAGTAAACGGGAAACTACAAAATGACGACCAGAGCTTACTCATTGAGATGAATGTTGAACTCGATGAAACCGACGAAAGCAGTGCCATTCTTCGGCTTCAGGGATTTCGCCCAGAACAGCTGTTTCCGGATGTTGAGTGTGTAGAAGTGAGTCTCGAAACCACCTATCGCTTCTCTCTTGCGGACGCACTCCACGGGAATGGAGAAGCCTCCCTGTCCCTTCTCAACCTCGGATGCGATCCCTATCAGACATCATTGGCAGAGCCCAAATCTTTTCGAATAGATGAAGGAACACTCTACTTCGACTCGTTGACCTTAAATTCAACGACCTCACGTCTTGAGATTGATGGACATGTCAGTCCAGAGGAACTTGATGTTCATGCTACCGGAAACGTTCTGCTCCGATCCTTCCTCCCCCTTGTTCCTCTTGTAGACGATCTCTCCGGCCAAATTCTCCTAAAGGCATCCGCTCAAGGCCCACTTGAGGATCTTCACTTCGGAGGAGTAGCGAGCTTTCGTGAAGGAGGATTCTCTATCGAATCTGCTGAAATAGTAGCCAGCGATATTATTGGGGACATCAATCTCTCAAAGTCCGGAATCGCACTTGACAGTATCCACGGCAAACTTAATGGCGGACGAGTTGTGGTCCAAGGGAATATCGCCCAAGAAGATCTCTTTGCCTCCAAGCTCACCCTCGAGTTTGAAGACTTCCTTTACCAACCAAACATTGACTCTACCGTTTTACTCTCTGGAACCTTGGAACTTGATCGCTCTCCCACTGGTCGGCCACTAGTAAAGGGTGACGTGTATATTGATGGTGCCGAGTTCATCAAAGAGTTCGATATCCGTGACGCACTGAGCGCAATTCCTGCCTCCCTCCTTCAGCGAGGCACTACGAAGCAGCAAAGTAGTGCTGGAGAACTCCCAGAGATAGATCTCGATTTACACATCTCCTCAGGAGGAGACATTTTTGTCATCACTTCATTCTTCGGAGTTGAAGCGGAAGCGGATATGACTGTTCGAGGCAATCTCAATGCTCCAGTTGTGAGAGGTGGATTTGACATGAAGCGTGGGTGGCTCGGCTTTAACGAGTCTCGTTTCGACTTGAGTTCTGGTACTGTGCAATTTCGACCCCCAAGTCTCATCCCCCAGATACTCATCGTTGGAGAAACGTACGCTCGAGGGGGTCGAGGAGAGAATACTCTCATTCTCCTTGAAGCTACGGGGTCATTGCTTCAACCCCGCATACGCTTAAGCTCTGACCAAGGACTGAGTGAACGGGAGCTTCTCGCCCTGCTCGGAACCCGTTCTGATTTTCGGGTTAATTCCTCAATGTTCTCAAAAGGTGGCTCACTTGAGCTCCCTTCACAGACCCGAAACCAGGAAGACAGAACGCTTATTGGTGAGTTCCTAGAGGACCTCACGAGAATAGACCGGGTCTCCTTACAACCGAAATTCAATGCCCGTAGAGGACAGCTCGAGCCGGCCCTCGTGGCAGAACGCAATCTTCTCCCAAAACTGGATCTTTTTGCTGAAAGCTTTCTCAGTAGCCCGGAGGAAGGATCTCAGTTTTTCTTGCGATATAAATTGACGGATCGTCTGCAAGCAATCGGCAACGTTGATACCGTTACCATACAGTCCAGATCTGCTGCCGGTGCCGATCTTTCCTATACCATCCTCTCTGCAGAGACAGATTTCGTAACTTTTACATTTACTGGAGCAGCGTATTTCTCCCCCTCTACACTTCTCGAAAAACGTCGGCTCTCAGGAGCAAGTCAGATTCCTACCAGTGAGTTGGGGGGAATCACCAAAAACTTAGAAGAAGAGTACCGGAAAGTTGGTTTTCTCGATGCTCAAGTGAAGGGGGAATGCGAGGAGAAGGATAATCTCTGTAGAAAAATAACCTTCCATGTTGAAGAGGGAAAGCGCGCTACTCTCGTCGAGTACGAACTGCTTGGCGACAATTTGCCTGAAGAATTGCTGAAAGAGATTAAGCAGAAGATCTCGCAAAAGCCTTACGCCACCTCCGAGTTATTAGAAGAGATTCAGAATCGTATCGTTTACTCTCTCAGATCAGATGGATACCTTCAGGCAAGAGCGCAGCTTGAGTATCGAAAAAGCAATGAACATCAAACGAGCGATGAAAACAGTTCAAAAAGAAAGCTCGTTATAGAACTCAACACAGGGGAAGCGATCACATTTATTTTCCGAGGGAACGAGCATTTCACTGCTCGAGAACTTCTTGAAACTATCAACCTCTTCGAGCGAAAGCAGCCTTTTGGCAATAACACGGTAGCCATTCTCGCCGGGAATATTGAAAAGCTTTATCAAGAAAATGGTTACCTTTACGCTACAGTTCATGTAGAAGAGCGTTCTTCCAGCGACGAGGAGAGGAAGAATTTTCTCATCTCCATCCAAGAAGAGGTTCCTATTGCGGTTCGAGAGGTGAAGATTATCGGGCTCGAAGAGCTCCCTCCAAAGTCGCTTCAATTGGAGTTTGAGAGCGAAGGACTCAAAGAGGGATACCAGCGACTTTTGCATCCAGCTCATGCTATCAGTAGTGATATTGAGCAAAACTCGAGAACTCTCGCTCATGTACTCTCTCGCCTTGGATACCCAAATGCCTCCGTGACTAGTCGCATTATCCCTGATGAGAACGGAGAGCCTGCTGTAGCCATCCACTACACCGTCTCTCCCGGTGAACGAATATACTCCAGCGGCTTTATCCTGAAGGGGGTTCCGAGTGAGGTGAAGATTCCCCAAATGCCAGCCCCTCCATTTTCGATTCCGAAAGCGAATAGCTTTATCCAGGAACTGCTCTATGCCCTAGAGGATGGGGGCTATTTTTATAGTTCAATATCTTCAGTATTCTCCGATGGGAAGTACACTTTAGAAGTTGAACCAGGTCCAGCCGAGATCGTTTCAGAGATTTCTCTTATCGGAAATGTTCGTGTTCCGGATTCTGCTGTTCTCGACAACCTTCCGCTCGCAGTCGGGGAAACATGGAGCAGAAAGAAAATGCAGCAGGCCCGCACCCGAATCCTTGGGAAAGGCCTCTTTTCCCGAGTACAGCTCACCCGAGTCTCTGAGGAGCGCGGGAAAAGCACTGTCCGAATAACGTTGCTCGAACGACCATTACAAACACTAGAACTTGGAGGTGGGCTTAACTCCGTCTTCGGACTCCATATTTTTGGAGAGGCTGTCGAACGAGAGCTCTTCTTGGATGGCAGGACATTCTCTCTCCGCTTCGATACTTTCTATGATGATACTGCGGCAGAGCTCTCAAGGGGAATCGCTGGCCTCCGGTACTCAAATCCTCATTTCAGTGACTTTGAGTTTAGCCACACCCAAGATCTGCGATTTGAGCGATTGGAGTTAGCGACTCAGGAGTTTAATCTTGACCGAGTGTCGTTCGCATCAGCACTAGCAAAGTCTTACAACGACATCTCCTTTTCGTTTTCCCATACGATCTTCCAAGAGAATCTCTCCGATGTAACTCCCGGTGCGGTGCTCGA
>JAGRAT010000162.1 GCA_020434495.1 Bdellovibrionales bacterium
TGAAGGGAGATGTCCACGATATCGGGAAGAACATTGTTGGTGTAGTTCTCGCTTGCAACAACTATGAAGTCATCGATCTCGGCGTCATGGTTCCGGCCAATGTGATCATCGAGAAGGCCATTGAACACAATGTAGATATCATCGGCTTAAGCGGGCTCATTACTCCATCGCTTGATGAAATGGTTTTTGTCGCAAGTGAGCTTGAAAAGCGAGGCCTTACCTTCCCGCTCCTGATTGGAGGTGCAACAACTTCCCGAAAGCACACGGCCGTGAAGATAGCCCCTCGGTACTCAGGTCCGTGCATCCACGTAGATGATGCATCAAGAAGCGTCCCGGTAGTTGGAACCCTTCTCTCCGAAAAGTCGAAAACGAACTTCCTCAAAGAAACAGAGGCCGACTACCAAAGGCTTAGAGAAGAACACCTTTCTCGGCAAAAGCTCCGAGACTACTGCACTTTAGAAGAAGCGCGAGAAAACAAGTTGCAGATCGATTGGAGCGAATACACGGGGCTTGCACCGAAAAAGCTGGGAATTCATGTTCTGGAAGAAGCACCATTGGAGACCATCGCTGAGTATATCGACTGGACTCCCTTCTTCATGACCTGGGACTTAAAGGGAGCCTACCCTGATATTTTCAACTCTCCGAAAGTAGGAAAAGAGGCGCGAAAAATTCACGATGATGCTCTGACTATGCTACGAACGATTCTCAAAGAGGGGGTACTCAAAGCAAAGGGAGTCGTTGGACTCTTTCCAGCAAATGCAGTTGGCGACGATATCGAACTTTACACAGACGAGTCACGCTCTACAGTCCTCGAAACTCTACACTCCTTGCGTCAACAAACGAAGAAGCGCGCGGAACAGGCGAACATAGCCCTTTCTGATTTCATTGCCCCGAAGGAAACAGGCATTTCCGATTACATCGGTGCTTTTGCTGTTACCGCAGGGATCGGCATTGAGCCTATCATCCAGCGATACGAATCTGAATACGACGACTATAACGCTATCATGGTGAAGGCGATCGCCGATCGACTCGCTGAAGCGTTTGCCGAATACCTTCACCATGTCGTTCGTTGCGAATACTGGGGGTATGCGACAGAAGAGTCCTTAACGACAAAGCAGCTCATTCGAGAACGCTATCAAGGGATTCGCCCAGCTGCGGGATACCCCGCATGTCCAGACCACACAGAAAAGGCAGCTATTTTCAAACTGCTCAATGCTGAAACGAGCACTGGAATTCGCCTTACCGAGAACTATGCCATGTATCCGGCAGCTTCAGTTTCCGGCCTATACTTTTCGCATGAACGCTCTCACTACTTCGGACTAGGAAAGATTGGCAAAGATCAGGCTGAGGATTACGCGAAGAGAAAAGGAATGTCCTTAGAAACGGTAGAAAAGTGGTTACAACCGAATTTGAACTATACTTCCGGCAATTAAAATTGCCGGAAGCCCCCGGAGGGACAACACATACTAGCCGCTAAAAACAGGCAAAAGCCCAGCAGCTTTTGACCGTGAGAACCGGGCATCTTCATTGGCGGCTAGTATAAAAAAAGGAGCCTGAGCACCCGGGATAGTGCTCAGGCCAAAAGGGCAGTTGTATTAGGCTGCTTTATTTCGTGGTTGGCGTAAAACCTTGGGAGGAGGCTTCGCCGGGCGTGTGTGGCATAACAAAATCTGCTACGGAGGGCGCCATTACTCTCTGCTCCAGGGTTATCTCTGTGTATTTCAAGAGCGGTGCCAACTGGTAACTGGTTGAATAGATTGTTTTTGGATCAATGAGTGGAGAGACGAAGTGTCTCGAGTTTAATCAATATGACGTAATTTTGATCAACCGAGAGCGATTTTCTTTTTGAGTTGAGCAATCTGCTGAAAATTATTAGCAGCCTTCGCACTCTGTCTTTTTCGTATTCTATTGCTCACCCCTCTGTAAGGGCCAGAGAGCGATACCTCTTCGCTATGAGGTGCTGCTGCGTATTCGCAGTACTCTAAGAAGCTTTTTAAAAACAATGCTTGCTCTTCTTTTGTTAGTTCTTTCACGGAAGAGGCCATATCTCGAAAAATCGCTTTGCTCACTTCAGCGGAGTACCCTTTGTGTTGGAGGAATGCAATCTGATCAAGTTGCCCTCCTACTTCTCGAGCAAGCAGTCGCACTGCTGAAGAGAAGCGCTTGTTCAGTCTTTCTGCGATGCGCTCCCCAAGTTCTGAGATCACAGAGTCAAATTGAAGATAAGAGAGGGTCTCTGGCACCAAGACATCGAATGATTCTTCCCCCGAATTTAGAGGGGACTCTATGGCCAAGGACGTGCGAATAATCCCTACCTGATCACTCATATGGGTAGGGGTCACTCTACGAAGAGAGCCCCCCACGGATTCCGCTCCGTTTTCAACCACAACAACTGGTTCTGAGAAGTCAGAGAGAATGGCAATATAGTCCTCAACGAAAGGGATGTGACGGATGTCTTGTATCGCTCCATGATGAAGCGCTATCTCCCTGAAGCGGGTGAAGAGGTGCCTCGAAGGGGTAACGACGAGTAGGGCCTTGAAATTCATAGATATTCCGTTAGTCCAGCAGGAATACAAAACGGCTAGATGGGTCAAATACTTGAGTTTACTCGGCACGATCGGCGAAATATTCTTCCCTGAATCTCCGTAATCTTCGTAGGGGAGGATTGAGTATCCATGGATGAGGAATTTCCCGGAAGCATTGGCATTCTCTTTGCTGATTTACATCTGCCCGAATGTCATTCACTCAAGATGAAAAGAGGCATTCTGCAGAGAATCCAGCAAAGGATAAGAGCGCAATACAACGTATCGGTGTCCGAGTTGGAGTATCAGGATAAGTGGCAAAGAAGCCTATTGGGATTCGCCATCATTTGCTCCGACAGCGCTATTCTTGAGCATCAACTGCAGAATATCGCTCTTTGGCTGCAGGAAAATTATCCTGAACAAACTTTGCGAACTACCGTAAACATCATCTAGTGGGTTGATTGCTGTTCGGAGCCAGGCGTTTCTTGTAATTCGAGAGATGGCCATCACCGTGGAATTGAGGATACACTATGCAGAACGCATCTTCTGGAAGTAGAGCTTTGAGTTTAGACGGGACCCAATCAACGAATGTTTATCACCTCGACAAGAGTCGGCATCTCGGCTCGGTAACCCAGGTCTTGCCAGCACGAGTCGTCATTGAACTCTCGGTGCTTGAGAGGCGTCTCTTGGCTAAGGAGAATGAAACTTTTCCTCTTAGCCTTGGATCGTATGTGGTTATTGGGCGGCAAGAGTTTGCGCTTGTTGGCCAAGTGAATGAGCTGCGAAACTTGGGAGTTGATCAAACGTCGGGAATTGAGGCGGTGGTCGATCTCTTCAGTAGTATCTCCCTCCGTGAGCATAAGGTAATCCCTGGGGTGCTCCAGCCACCACATATCGGAGATCCAGTTTTTGCTCCAACAACCGAGCTGATCGAGTTTATCGTTTCCGGCGACTCCGATGTCGGAACAGTGAATAGTAAAGATCAAGTTCGTATTGCGCTCGCTTCTCTTCGTAATGTTGAAGAGACCCCGATCAATGTATTGCCCGAAAGGCTCTTTGGTCGACACTGTGCCATCCTCGGAGCGACTGGAGGAGGAAAGAGTTGGACCCTTGCGCGTATAGTTGAAGAGACGGCGAAGTTCAAAGCAAAAATAGTTCTTTTTGATGCCACTGGTGAATATGAAAAACTCGGGAATGGAGAGGTAAAGCACGTTCATTTTGGCGAAGATAAGAAAGCTCGTGAGGATTCTGAGCAGATAGTCGTTCCGTATCACCATTTGAGCGAGCAAGATCTCTTTGCCATGTTCCGTCCGACCGGTCCTTCTCAGGCTTCCAAGCTACGTGCGGCGTTGAAAAGCTTAAAGCTCGCACAGGTATCACAGTCTGTCGGGATTAATGGAGCTGTTATTAAGGCGCATAAATCCAAGCGCCAGTATGAGCGTTCCATGCACCATCATAAAAAGGCGATAGATGCTCCGTACGCACCATTTGACATTCGTCTACTTCCACAACAGATTGAAAACGAGTGTGTCGAACAGCAACGGAGCGCGACCGAGCCTGATGTGTGGGGTGGAACGAATTCCATAGATCTTGGAAATTGCATGCCGCTCATTAGCCGAATTCACGATATGTTGCAGGCGCACTATCTGGAGCCTATTTTTAAGCCGAGAAATTTCCCTTCAGTTTTTGAGCGACTTCATAACTTCATTAGAACCGATGAGCATCGAGTTCTTCGAATTAATATGCGGAACCTCTCGTTCGCTTTTGATACTCGACGAATTATTGCAAATTCCCTCGGGCGACATCTCTTTGAACTGGGACAGCTCGGGTGTTTTCAGAAGCGTCCACTTGTTACCGTGATTGATGAAGCGCACCAGTTTCTTACTGATGAAAAAGCTCTAGATGAAGGATTGACGCTAAATACTTTTGGGCTCATTGCAAAAGAGGGGAGGAAGTACTCTCTTACTCTTTGTATCGCAACACAGCGACCTCGAGACATTCCTGAGGATATTCTTAGTCAGATGGGAACTTTGCTGGTACACCGGCTTATTAACGATAATGATCGTTCGATTATCGAAAGAGCCTCCGGTGACGTCGATGAATCCTCTCTGCGATTGATTCCGAGCTTGGCTCCAGGTGAAGCGATGTTGACGGGTGTGGATTTTCCATTGCCCTTGCATGTGAGAATTCACGCACCACTTTCTCGACCGGTATCCTCTGGTGCGGATTATCAGAGCTTTTGGAAGCTCGACCAGGATTCTTAGCCTAGTCTTCGAAAAAGAAGCCATGAGACGGGTGTAACAACTCGGCTGCTCCTACGACCTCTATGATATGACGAAGTGTTTCATGTTCTTGAGCGTGGTGCTTATCGTATTTGGTTTCTTCTGTACCGATCTGTTAGTGGACGATCTTTTGGCGGATGATACAGAAACTCAGGAGCCACTGCTCATTGAGCTGTTTACATCTCAAGGATGCTCGAGTTGCCCCCCGGCAGATCGTCTCTTAGGTACTCTGCACGAGCGTTTTTCATCACGCGCGAAGGCTCTTGTGCTGTCGTATCATGTTGATTATTGGAACTATCTGGGCTGGGGAGACCCGTATAGTTTTCCAGCAGCATCAAAGTTGCAACGCACTCTTGCTCAAAAGCTCTCTTCAGGAGTTTTTACCCCACAGATTGTCGTAAACGGAAAAGTCAGTACCGTTGGGAGTCGATTGAGTGAGGTCAATAATGAAATCGAGCGAGTAGGAAACGGGGCAGGCTCGGGCGTGTTCAAGGAGGTGGTTTCCAACGGAGACCAAGTACAAGTTGAGCTAACGCAAGACGGACCGTATCTGCTGTTTGTCGTGGGTTTTCGGACGATGGTTTCAAATAGTGTTCCTCGTGGTGAGAATGCCGGAAAGCAATTGCATCATACGAATACCGTTCGCTCGCTTCAGGTATTGCCCATAGATGCGAGGAGTATGAGCCTCACCCTCACAGCTCCAAACTCCACAGGCGAAGAGCTGTCGTGGGCTCTCATCCTTCGAAATCGTGCCACGTACGAGGTTGTGGATCTCTGGAAGCTTTCGAGATGAGAAGGGAGAGAAGCGATACAGCGAGAAACCAAACATTCTCCGATAAGGGAGAACCCTAGGTACAAATCGAGTTGAGGGATCGTTGTTCGAACTGAACTCGTCGCCGTCGTGAGCGTGCATGACTCGACATGAGTATTGACGTCGTGGGCAACTGAATGAGAATTGCTACTAAAAAGAGATATCGCCGGAAAGATTTACAGTACCGGTGCCAGTTGTAATTTCTCCAATCTGATAAGCCGAGATATCTGAAGTTTCAAAAATCTCTGCCGCGCGGCCACAATCTTCCTCGGTTCCAATCATCACCATTCCCACTCCGCAATTAAAAGTGCGCAGCATATCTTCCTTAGGTACACCGCCGTGTTGGTGAATCACGGAGAATTCCTCGAGTGTTTGCACCAATGAGAGCGAAATTTCAGCCGAAAGATGTAATGGGAGAATACGTTTTGTGTTGTCTACAATTCCGCCACCGGTAATGTGCGCCAGTCCGTGAAGGGATGTCTCTCTAAAGATGCGTTGTAGAGGGGTATTGTAGCACCGATGAGGGCGAAGGACTGCCTCGAGGAGCGATTCCCCTGAAGAAAGGGCGAAATCCTTCAAATGGGGATGTTTCTCAAGTAGAGACCTCACCAAAGTGTACCCATTCGTATGTACTCCGTTGGAGCTCACAGAAAACACAGCATCGCCAGGTTGAATGTTGCTTCCATCTATAATCTTTTTTCTATCGACTATCCCTATGCAGGCAGCGCTGAGAACATATGTGCCATCGTTCAGGACCCGTGGTTGCTCGGAAGTTTCTCCCCCCACAAGAACACAGCCTTCGCGCTTGCACGTTTCCACCATTGTGGCAATAAGAGAGGCGACTTCTTCGTTGTTGAGCTTCCCGCACACAATAGTGTCTAGAATGGCGAGCGGTCTCCCTCCATTCATGACGGTGTCGTTGATAAGATGGTTGACGAGATCTTCCCCTACACTTGCGAGTCTACCATTCTGAGCAGCAAGGAGCTGTTTAGAGCCTGGTTCTTCCATTTTGAGGCAGAGCACTGGCTCGGATATCCCCTCTAATGCAGCGATGTCATAGAGGGAAGAGAAAGCGCCGACTGTGTTGAGAACGCGCTTCTCCTGAGAGGCGAGGGTTTTCTTTAGTCCCGACTTCAGGGAATCCGCTTTATCAATATCAACGCCAGAATCTTTGTATGTGAGTTTTGACATAGTGCCGGAATGGTATCTGGTATGTGCTGAGAATGGCAACATTCCCACAAATCATAGTGCTATTCCGCATTGCTAGCCGTAGATTTGAAGCGATCTTTAACCCAGTCGATGAGCTCAGAATATCTGAGTGGCTTTTGAAAGTAGCGGAGGGCCCCTTCCTGCATAATTGTTCTCGCAGCATCGTCCTGGATGTATCCTGAGAGAACGGCCACCTGCGCTTGAGGATCAATTTCGAGCATCCGTTGAAAACAAGATCTGCCATCCAGCTGAGGCATTTTCATATCGAGAATAGTTAAGTATACGTCTTCAACGTGTCGTTCAAAGAAATCAAGCGCCTCAATCGGATCCGTAAATCCCTTGGCACGAAAGCCGCTCCTCTCAAGGAATCGACAGGTGAGATCGACCAGAAAGGGCTCGTCATCTATGACGAGAATGACCGGTTGAGATGAAACCTTTCTCAGTGGCTGCCCTTCAGTGGAGGCCTTCATTGCTGCAACTGTTCGAGGGAAGTACAGTTCAAAAGTGCTCCCCTCTCCTTCGGATGAAGCTACGTTTACCCATCCTCCATGATTCTGCATTATGCCGTAGACCATGGAGAGGCCTAAGCCAGTTCCCATCTGCGCTGGTTTTGTCGTGAAGAACGGTTCAAAAATCTTATCGAGAATAGCCGCATCTATCCCAGTTCCTGTATCCGAAATCTTTATAACCG
>JAGRAT010000163.1 GCA_020434495.1 Bdellovibrionales bacterium
CCCTCTCCTCCAAGGATGACATCGGCATCTCTGTCAAAACAGAAGACGGCGAGTGTTACAGCGTTCCATGGGAAGCGATTGAGCCGCGCATGTTCACAGTCATTCGCGAAGATAAAGACTATTACCCGAAAGCTGCTTAACTAAGCTGACTAAGCTTTCCCCCAGCTTCCATCACATACTGATTGTCCATCTGACCTGCAAGGGTTGGACTATGGGTCACCACAATAAGCGTACCGTCAACTTCCTTTGTCAGCTCGCAAAGCAGCGCACTTATGGACTCAGCATTTTCAGGATCGAGATTTCCAGTCGGTTCATCAGCTAAGACAACTCCAGGCTTTCCAGCAAGCGCTCGGGCGATAGCGACCCGTTGCTGTTCCCCACCCGAGAGTTCGGAAGGACGGTGGTGAGAACGGTTGTCAATTCCGATACGGGTTAAAAGGCGGTCGGCCTCTTCCCCCGCAGCACCCTCCTCTTCTCCGCGAATGAGGAGCGGCATCATGACATTTTCTCGCGCAGTGAACTCGGGAAGAAGGTGGTGAAACTGAAAAATCATCCCAATATTCTTGCGACGAAAGAGAGAGGATTCCTCTTCACTCAGAGATGAGATTTCGGTGCCTCCCACTCTTACTTCGCCTTCGTTAACGTTATCAAGCCGAGCAAGGAGATGGAGTAAGGTGGACTTTCCTATGCCTGATGGTCCTCGAATAGCGTGAGTTTTCCCGGATTCAAAAACAGCCGATACACCCTTTAAGATATGGAGCACTCGATTTCCGGAGCCATAATGCTTTGATACATTCGCAAGTACTATCTCCACACTACTTCCTTACTCATAACGTAACAGTTCACTTGGACGAAGGTGCGAGGCTCTGCGAACTGGGTAAATAGTTGCAAGAAAGCAGATGGCAAGGGCACACACTCCCGTTAGCGCAAAAGCAGTTCCATCCATACGGATAGGAAGGGTAGAAACGGGGAAGATCTTCTCGGGAAGTGGAAATCCATAGGTTTCCAGTGCCAAGTTAAGAACCAATCCGAGCAACAACCCTGAGATGGTCCCGACAACACCTATGGTCATCCCAGTCATTCGGAAAATGGCTCCAACTTCTCGTTGAGTCGCCCCAAGTGTGCGAAGCACAGCAATATCCTTCCGCTTTTCGAGCACCAGCATTACGAGCGTCGATACGATAGAAAAACTCGCCATCACTATGAGCAACAGCAGCACCGTAAAGTATGCGCTTCGCTCCAGCCGTAATGCCTCCCATAAGTTCTTATGGGTCTCGGTCCACGGTTGGGTATAGAGTCCCGTCAGCTCCTGCCGGAGCTGCTCTGCAATTTGATCTGCTATTTCCGGAGCAGCATCGACATTCTGTAGGCGTACCTCCAATCCTTGAACCGAGTCATTCATGCGGAAGAAGTTTTGCGCTACTCCAAGATCCACATAGACAAGAGAGTTCTCATACTCAACAAGCCCAGTAGAATAAATCCCGCTTATCTGAAATCTCCGAAAACGCGGCATCAATCCAAAGGGACTCGATTGCACCTGCGGACTGAGGATGGTGATGATATCTCCTTCGTTTAAAAGGAAGGAGTCTGCAAGCTCCTTCCCCACAACGATACCGGGCAGAGGCGAATCAGGATCCTCGGAAGATGAAACAAAAAGCCCTCTCGTACGGCCTTCACCATCAACAAGGTTCCCCCTCACTTCCTCGCCCGCGGCATCCTTCTCTCGAATGCCTCGCACCAAAACGCCATTAGATTTTCTTTCAACCTGAAAGAGTCCCTGGTGATAGGTGAATGGAGAGACGGAAGCCACCCCTCCTACCGATTGTGTAATCTCCTTTGCGCGTTCCCAGCCAAAGAGCGGCCCACTAATAGCGCGAACGGTTACGTGGGCATTGGCACCCAAGAGCTTGTTCTTCAGCTCGTATTCAAAACCGTTCATGATGGACATTACCACCACCAAGACGGCAACCCCAATCGCCAGGGCGACAGTGGAGATGAACGTTAGAATCGAGATAAACGCTTCGGAGCGTTTTGTTCGGAGGTAGCGCAGGGCTACCTTGCGAACATAGCTCATAACTACTCCTCCTCAAGGGGTCTAAGCTGTGGGAATAGCATTACGTCTCGAATGGTTGGACTATTGGTGAGTAACATTACGAGGCGATCAATTCCGATTCCTACTCCAGCGGTAGGAGGCATTCCGTACTCTAACGCCTTTAAGAAATCGTGATCGATATCACTGGAGGCGTCTTTGCCCTGCGCCTTCCTAGCGGCTTGATCCTCAAAACGCTCCCTCTGATCTATCGGATCGTTCAACTCAGAAAACGCGTTTGATATCTCCATTCCAGCGATAATGAGCTCAAACCGATCTACTATCCGCTCGTTACCTGCTGTTTTCCGAGCAAGTGGAGAGATAGAAAACGGATGGTGAGTAATAAAAGTCGGGTTAACAAGCTTTGGTTCAACCAACTCTCCCCATATCTCATCGAGGCACCGTCCCCAATCATCCGGCTCTGGAAAATCAATTTTATGTTCAGCGCCAATCGCGTGAAGCACTGCAATATCGGTAACATCCTTCTCCCGTGGAACGCCGGCAAATTCATAGACAGAGTCTGTCATGGAGACTCGCTTAAAGGGTCGCTCGAAAGAGATAGTCTGCTCTCCAAAGGTCACCGTAGAGCTTCCAGTTACGCTCTCGGCAAGCTCAGATAACATCGACTCTACAAATTCCATCTGATCTTCAAAGGTCTGATACGCGCAATAAAACTCCAACATGGTGAACTCTGGGTTGTGCTTCTTCGAAAGTCCCTCATTTCTGAACACTTTGCTGATCTCGTACACCTTCTCGAGCCCACCCACGACTAACTTCTTTAGAGGAAGCTCTAAGGCGATACGAAGAGACATATCGGCGCTCAGCGCATTGTAGTGCGTTTCAAAAGGTCGGGCCTCTGCGCCAGCCGAGGAGTACGTCAGCACCGGGGTTTCAACTTCTAGATAGTCGTGGCGCTCTAAAAATGCCCTCGTATGGCTCAGTATTCGAGCTCGCTTCCGAAACACTTCACGAACATCAGGATTAGCAATCAGATCGACATATCTGTGACGATAACGAGCCTCAACATCAGTGAGTCCGTGCCACTTCTCAGGAAGAGGAATGAGGCATTTCGTAAGAAGCCGAACCGATTCCCCATGCAAAGTCTTCTCTCCAGTCTTGGTCGTGAAGAGATATCCTTTAACTTCTATGATGTCTCCAACATCAAAGTGCTTGAAAGCTTCGTACGCTTCCTCTCCAACATCATCCTTCCGAATATAGGTCTGAATTCGTCCTTTACCGTCCAGGAGATGACAGAAGGAGGCTTTTCCCATCTGTCTCATCTGAACAATTCGTCCACAAATGATAAATCTTGGACCTTCCTCACCCTCGGGGTGGTTACCCTCTAGCAACTCAACAGAAGAGGCGGTCGGTTTTGCATCATTCGGATAGGAAAATCCTCCCTCTACAAGATTCGCGAGCTTCTGAAATCGTATCTGTTCCTGTTCTGGTCGTTCTGACATTTCTTCTCGTAACTTTATAATGATAGCCGGTAGGCTTTGTTGCTCCCTGAAAGTAGAAATGCCTCAAGACATCTTCTTACAGCCCGGAGAATTCAGATAAGGTACTAAAAAAGACGAGAAAATGGAAAGAGTTGGACCAAAGGCAATCCCTTAAAGGGCCTGGTAAGTACCGAGCAACGGAGCCAGCACCTGCTGCTCGGTCCAATATTTCTCCATAAACGCTCGAGAGCTTTTCCCAACCTCTTTTGCAAAGTCTCTATCTCGATAGAGGGTAAGTAGCTCGGCATGAAGTTCTTCCTTGTTACGAACAACCCGCCACGGAACGCCACGAGAACCGGTAAATCCCTCAATATGATCAATTACATCGTCGGTAAGACCAGCCAGTGTGGGGAGACCGTGAGAAAGAGACTCCAGGGAAGCAATTCCAAACCATCCCTGCATATGATCAAAAGAAGCCTGAGCATCTCTCTTCCTAGCAAGACATTCTCGAAACGAGAATCCCGATAAGACTTCGTATTGGAAATGGTCGAGTTGTAACGCAAGGTCATCACAAACTGAGACGAACTCTTCCGTATTTTTGTGCCACTTTCTCGTTGGAGCTTGCACAACTTT
The DNA here is from genome assembly GCA_020434495.1 of Bdellovibrionales bacterium. Taxonomy (GTDB): domain Bacteria; phylum Bdellovibrionota_C; class UBA2361; order UBA2361; family RFPC01; genus RFPC01. The sequence continues at coordinate 4,162 of JAGRAT010000163.1, forward strand.
GAACTTCGCTTGGTCTGTTAGTTGGTCAGCTCGTGGAAGAAACGCTGGGTCGTGGATCGGGATAATGTTCGGCTGCCAACTCGCCATGGGGAGGTATTGCAAAAGATCCGGAGTTGAAACGATTGCCCGCTTCCCTGTCCGGGCATACCGCTCTCGATAGAGAGCCTGTTGGCCAAGAAAGCACTGATGATCGTAGGTACCGTGGTGATGATAGAGGAGCCCCTTCCCCTCACAAAAATCACCAATCTGAAAAGGTCCCAGTTGGTAAGTCTCGTCGAGTAGCATATGAAAATGAAATATGTCTGACTCGGCTAAGAGCATCTCGATTTCATCCCAATCATCACCGAGTCGAGGCACCTCAAGATCGTAAGAGTAGTCGTGTGCATACATCGAACGATAGGAGACAACTCGAGCAGTATGTTCGGTATAGCGATTAATCGCCTGAGCAAAAGAGATCATCATTCCAGCGGGATCGTTCATCCCAAGCATGAGTATTTTCATAAAATGAGACTATCTGCTGCGCTTAAAACTCTCAATCTTTGGTCCTTTCAGGCTATACCATCAACGCCCATTAATTCTTCGATACCCAGTTGGCAACACAAAATCTCTATCCCCATCAACCGAACTCCAAGTCGGCTGACCGGCTAGACGCCAAGCGGAATAGGCAATTACCACTAATCCCCCGATCAGAGCCACTGTGGCGAGAGACTTTGCCACCTTACGAAAGAAACCTCTCCTCTCCAAGAGATCTTCAGTTACAGATAATGTTCTTCCAGAAGTATGCCCACTCCTCCCTGCCCCAATATCACCTCCAGTTCCTCTCTTCCCCGTACAGTTCGAATCTCCTTGTCGGAGGGATTGTCGAGATATCGAGCTCGTATGTTCACTTACCGGCAAAGTTCGAAGAAACGCATCAAGTTTAATAAACACCTCGCGCGCCGTTTGAAAGCGCTCCTTCGGATCACGAGCCATCGCCTTCAGGCATACTTCAGCAAGAACTTCAGGACAATCAGGGCGAAGCTCTCTAGGATCTCTTGGATGAGAATTAATTTTTTGATCGAGAAGCTTCATAATTGATGAGTACTCATAGGGATAGGAGTTGGTAATCATCTCAAACAGAATTACTCCGAGTGCATAAATGTCCGTCCTGCTATCAAGCATCTGCTTCGAGAGATACTCCGGACTCAGATAGTGATAGGTTCCAACAACTCGACCATCGTGGGTCACAGTGGCATCATCCACATCGTGAATCGGCAGCTCGCCTGTGGGGGCGCGTCCATCTTGGAGTGGGTTGTTCAGTCTCGAAACTCCAAAATCAGTTATCTTGGCAACACCATCAACGGTAACGATAACGTTCTCGAGTTTAATGTCTCGGTGAATAATATTTTGCGCATGAATGGCATTTAGCCCCATAGCTATCTGACGACCAAAAGTGGCTACCGCCTTTGGTGAAAGGGGCGAGTACTCCTTAAGATATTCTAATAGAGTTACCCCATCGACATATTCCATGATAAGAGCGATGTACTTCTCCTTAATGAGGCACTTATAAAGCTTAGTGACATATTCGTGCTCTACTCTATTCGCAGCGCGAATTTCTCTATTGAGGCGCGCAGCAAAGTCCCTATTCTGTTGGAGTTCTCGGGGAAATACCTTAGCTGCTACGTCGCGCTTATACTTTGTATCGAAGCAACGATATACCACCCCTGAAGCGCCTCGACCAAGATACTGCTCGATACGGTAACGGGAGGTGAGCTGCTCACCAGGTTGTAAAGTTATCGGTTCCACCTTAACGACGCGCCCCGCGAATCACTTTCTCAAAAAGGATGGCACCCCCTTGGACCAGATTCACCGTAATCCGTCCCTGAGACATACGACGAGGAAGAGAAACGATTTTACTTCGCTGCGCCCCAAAACTTCTCTCAATAGATTTCCCTTTTGGGTTGGATATGACCAGCGCTGCATCAGCTATGAGACTTAGTGGGTAGCGCCTTGGAAGCCGTATCGTCACTCTTCTCCCCCTACGCTTTACCTGCAGACGAACCGTTTGAACCTCGTCACCTCCAGGAGAAACGAGATATCCATCCGGATTCCGAATATCTCTGCTACTCGCACTCTTCCACCAGGCAAGAATCGCTCTCAATGCCTCTGGTTTATTCCTCGGGACCCCAGCGCCGTTCTGGTCTCTTTCGTTTAAACCGTGACAACTTGCACAAACTCTCACCTCTCCCGGTTGAAAGGTCACCCAGTAACGTTCTCTTACTATTGGTTCACCCGAGGAGGCAACAAGTTGCCAAGAAAGTGCGCGCTGCGCCGGGACGATTGCTGCAACCGATCCGTCTGGGAAGATGCGGTAGCTCCCAATAGAGCTTGAATCCTTTACCTCCTCAGGAATGAGAATCGCACCCATAAGCTGAGCTAAAGTCCTTCTGCCAGAGACAAAGCTTTCATACGCTCGAATCTGACTCCCCTGCAAAAACTGTAAACCAGAAACCGCATTCTTCCCGCTCTCTCCAAGACGTAAGGTGAAAGGCTGCTGCTTGTCAGCCTCATCCCTGGACCGGACATCTCTCGTTACGACCATGGCGAGATCGAGTTCTGCGAGGTAAGCCTGAAACTCTAGGAGAGTTATTCCCGCATCATCAAAAACAGATTCTTCTATCGCGGGCACAGTAGAGGTTCGTACCACTGGACGCTCACGGGAGACGAGCTCCACTGGTTGTAACTCCCAAAGCTCTCCTGAGTATTCAACGAGAACATCGGGGTCATAGTAAGAAACTGATTTTTCAATTCCGGCGGTCAATGGCGCACCCGCCTGCCAGTATTTTCCACTCTTTACTAACTGTTTGATTCGAAAATTATATCGAGAACGTGGAGCTTCCCTCGTCCCAGAGTTGAAATCCACTCGCGTTTCCGCGGTATGAACAGCTACCACCGAACCATCACGAAGCGGCAGAGGATTGCGGTAAAGACCACTATGTTGAGGACTTGGATTGTTCGTTGGATCTGCCGTTTCAGGATGGGTGATTGAGGTCACTACCATTGCATTGGCGTTGGTTGAGGGGCTCCCTGAGATCGTTACTATCTGTCCGGCACCGTGGGTGTAAAATTCCGAGCCGTTTGTTGCGAAGTACAATCCGGGCGCGGTTGGATCTTCTCGAAGAGAGAATAGATTATCTACCGCATACCGATTATCTGACAGGCGATCCTGGTCATCAATAAACTCAGACAACTCACCATCATTCAAGAATGATTGCACGAAGTAGTCACCGAGCTCATGACGACCGATATGGTTTAGCGTCTCCAGCTCTGTACCATCTGGATTCATCATCCACGGCATAAACCTATTAAAGG
>JAGRAT010000164.1 GCA_020434495.1 Bdellovibrionales bacterium
TAAGTGGGTGAATGGCTTCACCCACTTAACGAGGAGTCAGGCAGTATTTCTTCACCAAATGGAGTCGGTGTTGTTAAGGGTCAAGATTCTATTAAGCAGGAGACGTGCCAATTTCCTCGCTTTCTTGCCTGACCATGGTTACCGTTCAATCCGTTACCCCTTTGCTCTTGGTCCCATACTCCAGTAGAGTAACGCGAGTTTTCACCTAATCCTTCGAATTTTCAGACACTTAAAGGATTGCTATGACTACCCCTCAATCAGTCTCCGGTGACCAGGAGATAGCTCTTCTCGCCAAAACCATTCGAGTTCTCTCGGCTGAAGCCGTAGATAGAGCGAATTCAGGGCACCCTGGAATGCCGATGGGCGCAGCGGACTATGCGGCAGTGCTTTGGAGTGACTTTCTCCGTTTTGATCCGAAGGACCCCGAGTGGTTAGGCCGGGACCGCTTTGTCCTCTCAGCTGGTCACGGGTCGATGCTGCTCTACTCTCTTCTGCACCTTTTCGGCTATGACCTTTCCCTGGATGAAATCAAAAACTTCCGTCAGTGGGAGAGTCGAACACCTGGGCATCCAGAGTTCGGTTTAACTCCAGGAGTGGAGACAACCACTGGGCCACTCGGGCAGGGGTTGTCTAATGGAGTAGGCCTTGCTCTATCAGAGAAGCTCTTGGCAGAAACGTATTCTTCGGAGCTCTTTGGCTCACGAATCTTCGGCATCGTAAGCGATGGTGACCTGATGGAGGGAGTCGCTTCTGAGGCTGCTTCTCTCGCTGGCCACCTGCAGCTTGGGAACATCACCTATATTTACGATGACAACCATATCTCTATCGGTGGAAGTACCGATGTCTGTTTTACTGAGTCCGTTGCAAAGCGTTTTGAGGCTTACGGTTGGCATGTTCAGAAGTGCGATGGTCACAACCTAGGAGAAATTCGTGCCTGCCTGAACGCTGCGGTAGCAGAGACTGGGAAGCCAAGCATTATCTGTGCGCGAACAACGATTGGTCTTGGGAGCCCCAATAAGCAAAACACCGCAGATGTCCACGGATCCCCGCTGGGCGCAAGTGAATTACAGCTCGCAAAGAAGGAACTTGGCTGGGGCTACGAGGGTGACTTCTTTGTTCCAGAAGAGGTGCGAACCTTTTGCCGAGGGAGAGTTGAAGAGAAGGGGAGAGAGAAAATAGCTTGGAATGCTGCATTCGGGAAGTGGAGGGATTCTCATAGAGAGAAGTCTGCTCAACTTGAGGCGCAACGGTCGAGAGCGATTCCTCAGGCTTTGACTGAAGAGCTCTGTTCGGAGCTTGGAAAGATCACTGACAAGAAAGCCACCCGCGAACTTTCCGGGAATGCTATTCAGATCATCGCAAAGCATATGCCAGGGTTTATCGGTGGTTCGGCTGATTTGGAACCCTCGAACAAAACTCTCATCAAAAATAGCAGTGATATTACTGCGGAGAGTTTTAGCGGAAGAAATATTCGTTTCGGTGTCCGAGAGCACGGAATGGGCGCAATAGTGAATGGCCTTGCCTATACGAAGAGTTGGATCCCTTACGGAGCCACGTTTCTTGTCTTTGCCGACTATAATCGACCAACGATTCGACTCGCTGCACTCTCACATCTGCAAAGTCTTTTTATCTTCACTCACGATAGCTTTTGGGTCGGCGAGGATGGGCCGACGCATGAGCCGATTGAGCACATTCAGTCACTTCGAATTATTCCAAATTTAGATGTGTATCGACCCGCCGATGGATTGGAAACAGCGATGTGCTATCTGATGGCACTTGAATCCACGAACCGCCCAAGTGCGCTCCTCTTTACCCGACAGGGACTACCGGTGTTGGAGAGACCAACTGGATTCCAGCGTGAGCAGATAAAGCAAGGTGCTTACGTAGTTGCAAATGGCGATCAAGCTGATCGAGTTATCGTTGCTACCGGTTCAGAGGTTTGGGTAGCTGCTGCTGCAGCGAAGATCCTTGCGGAGAAGGGCACTCCTTTCCGAGTTGTCTCTGCGCCTTGTTTAGAGGCGTACTACCGGCTCTCAAAATCGGAGCGTGAAGCAATTATTCCTCCAAAGGCACGAGTGGTCTCCCTCGAAGCTGGGATAACGAGTGGATGGTACGATATCGTCGGTAAGGATGGACTGGCTCTTGGGATAGACCACTACGGGGCATCTGCCCCTGGAGAAGTGCTCGCTGAGAAATTCGGATTCACACCCGAGTCAGTAGTTCAACGTGTTGGAGAATGGTTTTAGTTTTTTGGAATGGAGCTGCTGCAGAGATGAAGTAGCTTTTCGAATGAGCCGAAAGTAGCCAAGATAAAGGGGTGATGCGTATCCACCTAAGAGAAATGAATTCATCCCTGTGGTTCGCCGCTTTAGGGCTCGCTGCTATCGGTTTGTTGCTCTCTCTCTATAGCAGCTACGAGTACATTCACGTCCTCGCTTTTCCGCTTTCGGGAGAGGCTTCTTGTAATATTAATGCGCAGTTTAACTGTGAGCAGGCGATACGGAGTCCGTTTGCGGCTTTTCTTAATCGCTCTCTTGGGAATTGGGGCGCGTTGTTTTACGCAAGCGTTCTGTTTTTCCTCTTCTTTTACAATCCGGAGCGAGCAGAAAGTCCAAAGCGAGGCCTATCCGTCTTCCTTATAGTTTGTCTTCTCTCCAGTTTGTGCTCCGTATCGCTCTTTGTGATCACTGTTAAGACACTTGATGCGTTCTGCCCGGTCTGTATCGGGTTATACGCGGTGAGCTTTCTGCTTCTTGCTGTTGTCTTTGGTATGGAGCGCGATCGGTCTTTGGGAGAACGGCTGAAGGTTGGGGTTGTAAACGGCCTCACTATTCCGTATCTCGCTGCCTCATTCCTTATTGAGCAGATTCGTACACAGCTCTTTAGTGCGCGCGCTCCGCTTCTTATCTTTTCATTGGCGATTCTCGCCGTGTCTTTATTCTCTGATCTGTTGTCCTATAAGTATCTGAAAGCAACTGAAAATATGGATGAACGGGCAGCAGCAGCTGTGCAGTTGTGGCTCGCAGAGCCGTTGCAGGATATCCCGTTTGAAGGAGAGGATCCGGTCCTTCGAGATTTCCGAAAGGGAGATCCGAACTCTGCCATACGTATCGTTGAGTTCTTCGATTTTGAGTGCCCAGCCTGTCGGCAATTCTATTATGAAATAAAGGATGTTCTCTCGGAGTTCGGTGACCATGTCATAATCGAATACCGCAACTATCCACTGGACAGTGCGTGCAATCCTGGGATTGGCAGATCCTTCCACCAATATGCTTGCGAAGCAGCGGAGTTTGCACGGTGTGCTGGAGAGCAGGACCGTTATTTTGAAGCGTCGGACTACCTATTAACCCTTGAAGCGATGGATAATCCGGAGTCGCCGGTGGGTGTCTCTGACGCTATTCGCGCCGGTATTAATCGTTTAGATTTAGATAAAGCAAAGATGGATGAGTGCTTGCAATCTGATCGACAGATCCTCGCTTTGCGTCGTGATATCGAGGTTGCTGATACCTTGAAGCTTCGTGGAACACCGAGTATTTGGATAAATGGCCGACTCCTTAAGAACCGAAGTCTCCTTCGAGATGTTGTGAGTTACCTCGTGAAGAAAGAGCAAGGTGAAAAACGTTGAACTCGTCGGGGTACTGAACGTAACCCCAGATAGCTTTTCTGATGGAGGACTTTTTGTAGATCCAGAAAAGGCCCTTGCTCATGTTCATCTCCTCGTAAATGAGGGAGCTTCGATGATTGATATCGGCGGCGACTCAACTCGACCTGGGTCGCAGTGTGTCGGTCCGATTGAAGAATGGCGACGAATTGAGCCGGTGCTTGAGAGCTGTCGTCAGGTTGCTCCCTTTGCAGTAGATACTCATCATTCTGAAGTCGCACATCTGGCACTCCGGGCTGGAGCAACGATGATCAATGACGTTATGGCGGGCTTTGACCCGGAGATGTTCTCTGTCATCGCTGATAGTTCGAATGCGAAGTATGTAATGATGTACTCGCGTTCGAAGCATCCACACGACTTCTCTCGTCAGTCAGTTTCTTCATTGGCGGATGGTGATATTCTGGAACGGATCAAGAGTTTTTTTTACGAGAAGATAGAACTCGCCTTGACGGCTGGGGTATCTGAATCTCAATTGGTGCTTGATCCGGGAATGGGGGGGTTTATCAGTAGCGATCCAGAGGATTCGTGGCGAGTCATTCGGAACTTTCGAGAACTCTTATCATTTCGATTGCCACTGTACTTGGGTGCATCGCGAAAAGGCTTTTTAAAGTTGCCGTTGGAGGCGGACCCGAAAGAGAGAGACGTACTCTCTGCCTATATCGGAAGGCTTGTTGCTGCATCCGTTGCTCGTGAGCCTGTTAATTTTGAACCGAAGCTCTACATTCGTGTACATTCAATTGCTACTCAGAAGGCGTTTCTGGATTCTTCCTTTCCCTATATGAGTCAACCCTCCTGAATCGTTGCCTTCCGGCTTGAGTAACGTATACTCAGGCAACTCAAATTTTCCGGAGGGTCTGTATAATGTCTAATGCTGTTTCATCCGTGGTTCCTCAAAATGTGAATTGCACGAATGCTGCGGTGCTCGATTGGATTGAGTCTGCTCGACAATTGCTTGAGCCGGATCAGGTTGTCTGGATCGATGGCTCTGAAGAGGAATCTCAGAGGATTAACGAGCTCTTAGTAGGGGCTGGGACCTTCGTTAAATTAAATGAAAAGGAGTACCCGAATAGTTTCTGGTCTCGCTCTAATCCAAATGATGTTGCACGGGTTGAAGCGCGTACATTTATCTGTTCTCAAAAAGAAGATGACTGCGGCCCAACAAACAATTGGATGAATCCCGAGCAGATGCGAGCGAAGTTGCACGGTATTCTTGCTGGGGCGATGCGCGGGAAGACAATGTACGTTGTCCCGTATCTCATGGGCCCTGATGGTTCGCCTTTTGCTAAAGTAGGATTTGAACTCACCGACTCTGCATATGTCGTTGCCAATATGCGCATCATGGCTCGAATAGGCGACACGGCTCTTAAGAACTTGCCAAATGATAGTAATGACTTCGTGAAAGGAGTACATGCTGTTGCGGATCTTGATCCTGAACAGCGATATATCGTTCACTTCCCTGAGACATGTGAGATCGTGAGCGTGAACACCGACTATGGTGGTAATGCACTTCAGGGAAAGAAGTGCTTTGCACTCCGCATAGCTTCGACGCAAGCGAAGCGAGAAGGGTGGATGGCTGAGCACATGCTCATCCTCGGTATTACCGATCCAAAGGGAACGAAGAAGTATATTTGTGCTGCCTTCCCTTCGGCCTGTGGTAAGACGAATCTCGCAATGCTTATTCCACCAAAGCGGTACCTTGATGCTGGTTGGAAAGTCGAGACAGTGGGCGATGATATCGCTTGGCTGAATTTTGGGGAAGATGGTCGACTGTACGCGATCAACCCAGAGAACGGCTTCTTTGGCGTTGCACCGGGTACATCTGAGAAAACAAATCCGAATGCTATTGCGGCGCTTAAGGGGAATACCATCTTCACGAATACCGCGCTTGATTTGGAGACGATGACTCCCTGGTGGGAAGGGCTCACAAAGAATCCTCCCACAAAGCTTCGAGACTGGCTTGGAAATGAGTGGGATGCCGAATCGGGTGCTAAAGCAGCTCACCCGAATTCTCGGTTTACTGCACCTGCGAAGCAATGTCCATGTATTTCCCCTGAGTTTGAAAGCCCTCGTGGAGTTCCGATCGATGCTATCATCTTTGGTGGTCGGAGGGAGCGCACGGCTCCGCTTGTTTATGAGGCGAAAAACTGGCAACACGGAACTTTTGTTGGGGTAACGATGGCCTCAGAGGCTACCGCTGCGGCAGCAGGAACTATAGGCGCGCTTAAGCGTGATCCGATGGCGATGCGCCCATTTATCGGGTATCACGCAGGTGACTACTTTCAGCACTGGCTTGATATGGGGGTCAAGGGCGGAGACAAGATGCCTCGTGTCTATCACGTAAACTGGTTTAAGAAGGATTCCGATGGAAATTTCCTCTGGCCAGGGTTCGGAGAAAATATGCGAGTGCTCGAATGGATCTTCCGTCGAGTAGAAGGAACTGCAGATGGTGTCGATTCTCCCCTCGGAGTTCAACCGAAATCGAATGGAATTCCTCTTGATGGAATCAATATTACTCAAGAGCAGATGGATGAACTTCTTTCGGTATCGCGAGAAGACTGGGAGCAGGAGCTCGCTTCCCAGGCGGATTTCCTGGCGAGCATTGGTCCAAAGCTTCCGAAGGAGATTATGTCGGAACACGAAGCGCTTAAAAGTAGGGTACGAACGTGGGGTGTTGTTGAGTAGGGGGAGACTGGGGCTGTCATAGTTTTTTACATTGAGTGGCCGCCTGCGTTTCGTTCGCCCATGAAGAAGGTTCTCGCGCACATAGTTGTTTTCGAGGATTTCCCCCATCTTCAATACTGTTTGCATTCGCTACGAGCTGGGCGTGGGGATTTCGAGCTTGCCCTTGAAGTAACTGAGAACGGACCGAGCAAATCGGGAAATGTTGACCTACAAGCGCTCTGTGATCAGTTCGGAGCTACGCTCTACCGAAATGATGGTAATCTAGGTTTTTCGGGGGCACATAATCAGGCGGCAACCCGTTTTCTCGCGAGCGACTACGACTACTTCCTCATCGTAAATCCGGATCTTGCTCTGCGTGAGAACGCGCTGAGCGTGCTATTGCAGACGATTGAACCAGCAGCTTCCGCAATCATTTGTCCGCTTTTGATTCGGGCAGACGACAAGTTGGTCCCAGTGCAGCCCCAAATAATCGATTCGGCCGGTATGGAGTTTGTTTCATCTCTTCGGCATTTTGATCGGTATGCTGGGCGACAACTTAAAGACGTTTCGTTGTCAGTTGGTCCGGTTCCGGGAGGGAGTGGCGCATGTCTTCTCTTTTCACGAAAAAGTGTACATATGTTAGTGCTGCCACGAGATTCTTCTCCCCTTGCGTTGTTCGATGTATTCCCACAATTAGCCGAAGGATATCGAGAGAGAGAGCAGCTCTTTGATGAGTCTTTTTTCGCCTATAGAGAAGACGCCGAGCTCTCGCTACGAGCGAGGAAATTTGGAGTACTTATCTGTTTCCAGCCAGAGGCCGTAGGATTCCATGTTCGAAGGGTAACCCCTGAGAGACGTTCTGCGCTTTCAGAAGATATCAACCGACATTCGGTGAGAAACAGATTCCTATTGCAGCTCCTTCATTGGTCACCAAAGGAACAACCAGAGACTATTCTTCCAGGTTTTATCCTCCGAAATCTCGTGGTTATCTTAGGCGTATTGTTTTTTGAACGTACATCGATGCGCGGACTTGTTGAAGCGGTGAAGCTTACTCCCTTCGCATGGAGAGGGCGGAAACGGATGCAGAGAATTGCAAAATCGTATTCCTCGAACATGAATGCAGAAGATCCAATCGAGCAAGCAAGCCTATG
>JAGRAT010000165.1 GCA_020434495.1 Bdellovibrionales bacterium
CGCTACCGTAAAAGTTCAGGCACATGTGCTTGCTGCTCCCGGGATGTTCCGATCCTTACACGAGGAGATGTTGTTTGAGAGCATCTAGCTTTGCAGGAATCTGATAGGCTTTCTTCTCCCTTTCGAGAAGTGTTCCAACCTGAGGAGGTGTAGGGATAGAGACTTTCACTGCATTCTCAACACTGTCCGGAAACTTAATCGGATGAGCGGTCTCAAGGAAGACTCCAACAGGATTGTCGGATCGCGATGCAAGATGATCGCGACATGCCAAATATCCGATTGCTCCGTGTGGGTCAGAGATGTAGTGATACTTCTCGTGACATTCTGCCATCCCATATTTGGTCTCCTCATCGGAGTATCGATATCCAATGATCCACTCGCAGAATGATTGGTGATCTCCTGAAAAGATCTTCAACAGTCTTTCGAAGTTGCTCGGGGTCCCAACATCCATTGCGTTTGATATGGTAGCAATAGATTCCATCGGTGAATATTCACCAGAAGCAAGATATCGAGGAACTGTATCGTTTACATTTGTAGCAGCGAGGAAGGTGTCAATCCGTGCGCCAAGCTTCTTCGCCATTACTCCAGCACAGAGATTCCCAAAATTTCCACTTGGAATGGAAAAAACAAGAGGTCGGTGCCGATTGCCATCGCTTACTCGATCTATCTGATTGACTGCATTGAAGTAATAAAATGTCTGAGGAATGAGTCGCGAGATGTTAATTGAGTTCGCAGAAGTAAGACGAAGCCGAGAACGGATATCTTTGTCTTGAAATGCCTCTTTTACCATTCGCTGGCAGTCATCGAAGCTCCCTTCGACCTCATAGGCATGAATGTTATGACCGTGTGTAGTGAGCTGCTTTTCTTGAAGCTCACTTACTCGCCCCTTTGGATAGAGAATGGACACTTCAACTCCGGGGACTTTGTAAAACCCAAGCGCCACGGCACCACCAGTATCACCAGAAGTCGCAACAAGAATGTGTAACGGGTCGTTGTCATTTCTTGTGAACCACGACATTGTCTGAGCCATGAATCTGGCACCGAAATCTTTGAACGCCATCGATGGGCCGTGGAAGAGCTCTAGGCTCGCAATATCCGGAGCGAGGAAGTGGACTGGCGCAGGAAAGTTGATAGCAGATTCGATAATCCTCTCAATCCCAGCATCGTCGATATCTTCTGAAGCGAAGACCTTTGTGATTTCCGTGCTGACCTCTTGCATAGAGAGCGCATTCATCCGTTCCAGGACCTCCGCTGAGAGCCTTGGCAAGCTCTCCGGCATGTAGAGCCCTCCGTCTGGCGCGAGTCCTGAGAGTACTGCTTCTCGAAAAGTTACAACGTGTTCTGGGTTTCTTGTGCTGAAGTATTTCATTTAAATAATCTTCCTATCACGTTAGCTCCCTCCCCACCACAAGCGCTTGAATGAGGTCCCAAAAGACTCCAGAAGCGGTAACCGCAGGGCCAGCGCCAGATCCTCTTATAACGAGTGGTTGATCAGGGTATCGGGCGGTAAAGAAGCTAATTAAGTTGTCAGATCCAGCGAGGCCATAAAAGGCGTTGCTTGGATCTACCTCACGAAGCGAAATGGATGCCTTAGGGGACTCCGCTCGACATTCAATAACACCACAATATCTGAGTCGCTTGTTTTGGCGAGTAGCCGAAGTCACCCGCTCTCGGAATCCCTCATCTAGCGAGGGAAGTCGTTTCATGAACTCGTCAACACTATCTGCACGCATAACCTGATCTGGAAGCAGCGGTTCTACCAGGATATCCTTCAGTTCAAACTCAAGGCCGATGAGGCGAGAAAGAATGAGAAGTTTCCTCGCAAAATCGGTTCCATCCAGGTCGTCTCGAGGATCTGGTTCGAGATAGCCTTTCTCTGAGGCTTCTCTGATTACCTCAGAAAAAGTAGCCCCCGTTTGAAGCTTATTGAAGGTATAGCTCAGAGACCCTGAAAGTATAGCTTCAATTCGTTGAACTTGGTCTCCGGTCGCAACGAGACTTTCAAGGGAAGAGATAATCGGGAGAGCAGCTCCAACGCTCGTCTCAAATTTCCAGGGAGTTCTCTTACGGGAGGAGATCTCACGCAGAGTTTGAAAGTCAGAAAAACTCCCTGTTTGCACTTTCTTATTTGCTCCAACAACTGCGATGTTGTGTGAAAGAAGTTCGTTGTAGAGATTGGTGAAGTCGCCGCTAGCTGTACAATCAACAACCACGAGATTTGGGGTTTTGAGATCGAGAAGTTGCTGAATTAACGACGAAACTCCACCGAAGTCCGTAGCAGCCTCATTCCAGTCTTCCTGCCAGTTCGTCCATGAGATTCCACTCGGGTCAAGAAGTAACTGTTTGCTTCGTACTACGCCAACGAGTCTCAGATCGAAATGATATTTCTCCCGAACGAATTGTAGTTGTTTCTCAACTTGAGAAAGAAACTCTCGGCCTACCTGACCAGCCCCAAGGAGTACGATAGAACCTAGCTGTACCCGTTCGAAGAAGTTCCTATGAATGGTTTGCAGCGCATGAGGCTCATCTTTTGCTTTTACCACCAGAGAGATGTTCTCCTCGGAGGATCCTTGAGCAATTGCGATGATATTAATTCTGTTTCTCCCTAAGGCAGAAAAAACAGTTCCAGCGACTCCAGGGAGATGCTTCATGCCCTCGCCAACAACCGAGATAATGGCACAATCTCGCTCTACCGCGACTGGATCAACACGCTTAGTTTGCTGCTCAAGCTCAAACTCTGTGTTTACGGCTTGCTCGGCGAGGTCGGCCTGGTTCGCGTTTACTGCGAAACAGATAGATCGTTCCGATGAGGCCTGGCTAATGAGGATTACATTTACTCCGCGACGAGCGAGAGATGAAAATAAGCGCTCCGAGCTGCCAGGAACTCCGACAAGCCCGCTGCCAGATAGGGTAAGAACTGCCATCGTGCTCATTGATGAGATAGCGGTGATAGGAGAACTCGTTGTTACGGCGTCGGCAGTAATTTTCGAGCCAGGGCAATTGGGATTGAACGTGTTGCGAACAACAAGGGGGATTCCGAACTGGCGCACCGGTTGAATTGTCGGAGGGTAAAGGACCTTTGCTCCAAAGTGAGAGAGCTCCATAGCTTCAGTGTATGTGAGCTCGGGGACGAGGTGAGCTTCCGGCACAACTCGTGGATCGGCGGTGAGGACTCCATCCACATCTGTCCAGATCTCTAGAAGGTCTGCTTTTAGAGCAGCGGCAATAAGGGAAGCCGTGTAATCGGATCCTCCTCGTCCCAAAGTAGTAGTCTTCCCGCTTGGACAGGATCCGATGAACCCAGTAACGCATTGGAGCTTTGAATGCTCCTGAAAATAGTGTCCAATCTCCGGATAGCTTTTCTCTCGATTTACTCGTGCGTTGCCGTAGTTACTGTCGGTGAAGATGATCTTCCTTGCATCGAGATACTCGACTTCTATTCCGCGATTCCTCAATGCATAGGTAATAATCAGATTGGATAGACGTTCGCCAAAGCTCAGCACGTGGTCTTTTGTTTGTGTTGTGACGTCCTGGGTCAATGATATTCCGCGAGCGAGGTCGGTGAGCTTATCAAAAAATATTCCCACCTGTTGATGAGCCTCTGAGAGGTCGGCATCAGAGGCGAGTTCTCGTAGTGCCTCAATATGGCGTTCCCGAATTTTCTCCAAAGATTCTACATAAAGGTTTCCGCCTTTCGTCGCTTCTTGCATGAGCGTAATGAGTTGGTCTGTAACACCTCCAAAAGCAGAGCAGATAATTGCTCGTGGTGCCTCAGTCTCTGCCGAAAGAATGTCTGCTATTTTTTGAATGTTTTTTGGTGAGGCAACCGAGGTGCCTCCGAATTTCCATATCTTCATATTCGCTGCCAGTAGAACAGCAAGCAGGGTAGAGCATTTTTCAAGGAACTGCTATCCCCTGGGGTTTTTAGCTGAACTCACTTTGTGAGTTGGTGATAATCGGGGGAGAGAAAGGTGAGATTCCATAAGTTTCGCCCCGGCAAATGACTGCTTACAAAGTCAGCGGGTAGTCCGTGTGCTTCCGCTCTTCCCACAAGAAACTCCTTGAAACCGGGGTCCTCGTCTCTTCTTCTCTCCGCTTTCTCTGAGAATGTTGCTATGAGTCCTCTGAGATCTCCGCTCATCATCGCGCTCAATAGAAGTCCTCGGAAGTCATCGCCTCCCCAGTACTGCAGAAAGGCTGCTGTCTTTGCCGTAACTTCTCGCTGAAATTTTTCTGCTTCGGGGAGAAATTGTTGAGCGAGTTCTGGGAAGAGTACTTCTCTTGCGACATGGACTTCGTTTCGTGCGTCTTGTCGTACTCTTCCAGCCATCTGATTCCTCACCGCATCAGCTACGGCAAGTACGACAGTCCCATCCATTAAGAGGTTTAAATTTAGGGAATAGGGTGGTTGATTGCTTGCCGCCGGAGAGTAGGAAATTCCATCTTCTCTCCGAAAATTTATCCCGTATTGATGGCGAAATACTGGCCAGTCTTCCTGCGCTTCCGCCCTCTCTTCTGGCCCTACTACCTTAAAACTTCTAAAGGTTGAACGATGCAACGAATCGTGGAGGTAGTTTCTGGCAAGCTCCAGTGTTTTCAGTAGAGTGTCTTCAGTTATCGAATCTGCGAGGAGAACTGAAGCGGCGTAGTCATCGATGTACTGGTATCCCATGCCGTGTTTGGAGTGGAATCCACCACTATCAGATGATCCCTCATTTACTGCGGCTACCCAGTATCTTTCAAGTGGGATGAGTTCAATGCTCGGTGTAATCTCTCGTAGAGATCGGGCAACGCTCCCTGTAATGGCGGCAAACAATTCTCTGTTGAGTTTGAGATCCTCTGTTCGACCATCCGGTCCGAAGATATCACCAAGATTTCCAACTACAACAATATCGAGCTCACTGCCGGGAGGAATTCTTTTTTCATACTGCGCGGTAATATATTCGGGAGTAACCGCTAACTGTCTCCTCGCGTTCAACCAGTCGCGGATGAACTCTCTATCCTCTCTACTTCCGCAATAGTATTCAGACGGTATCGCCGGATGACTTTCGAGAAGCGGAAGGGTCGGTGATACTCCACCCTCAGAGAGGGTTTCCGGGAGGAGAACCGGCATTCCACGGTCCGGCACCATCTTCGGATTGGAATCTGGAGTTGTCATAACGGCTTTCGATACATTTCGTTGCGAGGATTCTATCGGGCAAAAAATCTCCTGTATTCCAGAGGGATTCCCGACAAATCCAAAGCTCTCCTCCATTTTATGGAAATTTCGAACTGAATCACCTCTTATATAGTGCTCTGTCCCTCAGTTTGCGCGCTCGTCGAAAGAAAAATGGTAATTTCTAGTAACATAGTCTGTAACTTCCCCCATAACTCTCATTGAACCACTCACTGCGTCTTGCATGAGGGCTCGGTTTTACACTGTAGGGCATTAAGAATGCCCGGAAGTCCCACTTCGGGACCGCAGAAAAACAGCCGCAAAAGTCTGACTTCTAGAAGTCGAGATTCTCATTAACGGCTGGTTTTGACAGAGGAATTTATGGCGGAAGAGTTCGACAAACCCGGACGGCAAAGAGAGGTTGACCAAGCTACCGCAGCGGCAATGGAAGCTGAGGTGGACGATACTCCCCAAGTTTCCCTTGATGATAGTCTTCATCCTGGCCAGGAACCGGCAAAAGCCGCCGAACAACCTGCAGAAGAGCCAATTTCCCTGACTCCTATCTCTCCAAGCGCCATTGAACAGGCGAGAAGAGAGACCGAAGTCGATCCCACTATTCCGTTTAAAGATCTCGATCTTGATCTCGATTTTCGCTCTCCGAATCTCGGCACGAATCTTGGTCGAAAGGAAGAGCTCCCGAAGGGAGGAGTTCTAAAATTTGTAACCGGGCGGTTCGTGAGTGAAGAGGAAATGGATCGTTCCCTCGCGGATCGAATTCTTGATGCTAGCGCCGAGCTCCGTGTACCGGAGTACGAGCTAAATACCATGCGAGAGCTAGCTCAAGGATATATCCGACAAGCCCGGGCGCAGGCTGGTCCTGAACTGGCAGCTGATATTTCAAGAAAAGCCTCAGCTGCAGCTCTTGAAGATTCAAAGTACCTTGCTGGGCCAATGAGAGGCGCTGATGGGAGAGTACACGACTCACTTGAGCTCCGTTATGTCGGAGTCGATCATCTTGCGAAGGATGTTGATAGCGCTGTAGCTGGTAGGCTCCACGGTGATCTCGAAGCCGTTCGGAAGCTTAAACAGGATTGGTCCGCTCAAAACGGACCTCATGCTCGATTCAAAGATTCAGACTGGTTTCAGTACCCGTCTGAGCGAGAATCCGGTCCAACGAAGCACAACCTCGGTGTTCTCATTGGGACTATGCGTCAGGGATACGAAGCAGATCGGGTCGAGAGCGGTGAAGGTGTTGATACCATTCCCCCGACATACTCAGTAAGAGGTCCGCGCTCGACCCTCGGTGTCGACCGAGTTCGAGAGGTGTTGGCGCAGAACGCAGCAGTTTTAAATGGCAGATTGGTAGCGTAGTTGGAGAAAACGAATGGATGATCAACTTCCGATAAAAGACCATGTAGACGAACTCTTCTCTATCGAAATCGATGGATGGTGTTACGGCATCCAGAACTACCCAGGCGAGATATATCCTGGACTTATTCACGCGGTAATTCGAGAGCTTGCTCCGACCTATCGCTCGGCGATAGAACACAACTTTCCATTCGATATCGCCGAAGTCTCGAAACGAATTTCACGAGCTGCCAAATACCTCGTTCACGAGAAGGAAATCTGCTTTAGCATCCTCGCACACCTCCCCAACCCTTCAACCCTCAACGAAGAAGGACAGTTTATTCTCGCTCAAATCATCGATCGAGTAGAGAAAAAGTACGGTGGAGCGTTGGCAAGGTTGCAGAAGAAGTGGGCATGGGAACGGGAGCAAGAAGCCGCGTAAATTGGGCGTTGTAAGCTCAATCTCTTCGTCAACATCGGGTTCAATTCGGTACGGTATAGCAAACTATTACCTCCCTCATCTCACCCTTGTTTCCTCGACCTTGAGCTTACAACGCCCAATTTAAGGAGTGTCGCCTGGACGAGCTCAATCTCTTCGTCAACCGTAGGTTCCGCTCGGTACGGTAAAGCAATCCAATACCTCCCTCGCGTTTTCCGAGAGTTGCCCTTCGAGATCATGAGCTGAAAATCGAGGCGCAGCATCAACTGAGCCAGCTCCTGTTTGCCGCGCTGTGACAACATCAACAACTTATTGATAATTCGGATAACTATTGCAGAAATGGCAAATTACCACTCGACCTCGGGCTCTATCAGG